>JAGCXC010000024.1 GCA_017961515.1 Clostridiales bacterium
AAAAAGAACAAAAGGTAATAAAAGATATGAAAGATGCAATACCTCAGCGAGTAAAGAAGAATGTACAAAAAGCGAAAGAGGGCATTATAGAAGGAAGTATTATAGTTCCAGATTGGTCAGTTGAGGGAAAGCCTGAGTAGTATAATAAAAAAGGTAAAAGTATTTTGGAGGATTAAAAGATGGAACCGATTCTTAGTATGAAAAATATAACAAAAACGTTTTATGGTAATTTTGCTAATAAAAATGTGAGTTTTGATGTATATAAAGGAGAGATTCACGCATTAGTAGGAGAAAATGGAGCAGGTAAGACAACTCTTATGAGTATATTGTATGGATTATATCCAGCAGATGAAGGCGATATATACATAAGAGGGAATAAAATAGATATTAGTGAACCAAGTGTAGCAATAAGAAACGGTATTGGTATGGTGTTCCAGCACTTTATGTTAGTTGAACCTTTTACAGTAGCTGAGAATATAATTTTAGGAAAAGAGCCCAAAAAAGGATTGTTTGTTGATAACAAAAAGGCAGTAGAAGATGTAAAGAAAATATCACAACAGTACGGGTTAAAAGTAGATCCTAATGCAAAGATAGCTACTATTTCAGTTGGTATGCAGCAGAGAGTAGAAATAATAAAGACACTTTATAGAGGAGCAGAAATTTTAATATTAGATGAACCAACAGCAGTGTTAACTCCGCAGGAGGTAGAGGAGTTTTTCGGGATATTAAGACTTCTAAAGTCGCAAGGCAAGACGATAATAATAATTACTCATAAGCTAAGAGAGGTTATGGAGATATCGGATAGAGTATCTATTTTGAGAAAGGGAGAGTTAGTAGGAAATGTCTTAACTAAAGATACTGATGAGCATGAGTTGGCAACTATGATGGTAGGAAGAGAAATATCGTTAGAGGTTGATAAGAAAAATATTTCCAGAGGAGATGTTGTTCTGAAGATAGAAAACTTGCGCGCATCAAGTAAAATGGGAGACGAAATAGAGGGCTTAAGAGGAGTAACGTTAGAGGTCCATGAAGGAGAAGTTTTGGGGATAGCAGGAGTGGATGGTAATGGTCAAACAGAATTGCTTGAAGTGCTGACAGGGTTAAGAGAAGCGGCTAGTGGTGTGATAAGATTAAAAGGTGAAGACATCACAAATCTTTCTTCGAGAAAAATAAGAGAGAAAGGAATAGCGAATATTCCAGAGGACAGGCATCAAAGAGGGGTATTATTAAAAAATACCTTAGCAGAGAATTTGATATTGGGAGATCATTATAAGGCACCATTTAATAGATGTGGTTTTCTAAATAGGAAAGCTATACATAAGAATGCAAAGAAATGTATAGAGGAGTACGATATAAGGCCAGCAAAGGACAATGTAAAAGTAAGAGCGTTATCTGGTGGTAATCAGCAGAAAGTTATAATAGCAAGAGAATTTGGAGCAGATCCAGAGTTATTAATAGCGTCTCAACCTACTAGAGGTGTTGATATTGGAGCTATAGAATTCATACATAAGAAGATAATTGAGAGAAGAAATAATGGAAAAGCGGTGTTATTGATTTCGGCAGATCTTCAAGAAATTATGTCACTAAGCGATAGAATTGCAGTTATATATGAAGGTGAGATAGTTAAAGTTTTGAATGCCAAAGGCGCAACAGAGAATGAGTTGGGTCTGTTAATGGCTGGAATAAAGAGAAGTAGCTCTAGTACAGAGGAGGAAAATTAAGAATGAGTAAGGAAAGAGTGCAAAATTTGAAAGAAAATAGATTGATAACCAAGAGTAAGGTTATGGATATTTTGTTTCCGGTGATAGCTGTTGTATTGTCGCTTATAATAGGTGCATTTATAATATGGGCAGCAAATAAGAATCCATGGAATGCGTATAAGGCTTTATTTTTAGGCGCATTTGGGGATTTGTATGCATTGGGTAACACATTAGCTAGAGCTACACCATTGATTTTAACTGGATTGGGTGTTGCAATAGCGTTTAAATGTGGGTTATTTAATATAGGAGTAGAAGGACAGTTGTTGGTAGGAGCAACAGTGGCGGCTATAATAGGACATTATGTTACAGGATTGCCAGGAATATTGCATATTGTGGTTACTGTACTAGGAGCAGTAGTAGCAGGTGCTTTGTGGGGTTTAATACCAGGTTTATTGAAGGCGTACAGAGGAGTTCATGAGGTATTGACAACTATAATGTTAAACTATGTGGCTACATCAGTAGTGTCATATGTGATAGTAAAACTACAAGCACCAGGAGGACAGCCAAAGACACCTGATGTGTTAGATAGTGCTAAATTTTTAAGATTATCGGAAATATTCAAGAAAGCATTTGAAAGTTCGACAGTTAGTGTGGGATTTGTAATTGCAGTTATAGCAAGTATTTTAATATATATTCTTGTAGAAAAAACAGTTTTAGGATATGAATTAAGAGCTGTTGGAAATTCACCATTGGCCGCAGAAAATGGTGGTATAAAAATAGCCAAGAATTTAGTATTAGTTATGATTATAAGTGGAGCGCTAGCAGGTATTGCTGGTGCAGATAGAGTGTTAGGAGAGTATCATCATTTAATAAATGGTGTATCAGCAGGATTAGGATTTGAGGGTATGGCAGTGGCGCTTTTAGTAAATAACAATCCAATAGGTATAATTTTTTCAGGGATATTGTTTGGAGCATTGGCTTCTGGAGGATTAAATATGGCTTTATCTGCTGAAGTTCCTCAAGAAATTATAGCAATAATACAAGCGATAATTATATTTTTCATAGCAAGTAATAAATTTATAAAGTATGTTATTAGTAGTAGAAACAAGGAGGTAGGGGCCTAATGGATAAGTTTTTTTCTATTGCAATATTAGGAGCAACAATTAGAATGGCGACACCTCTTATCTTAGCAGCACTAGGTGGTTGTTTTTCAGAAAGAGCTGGTGTTGTAAACATAGCGTTAGAGGGCATTATGACGTTGGGAGCGTTTGCTGCAGTTTTAGGATCATATTTAACTGGTAATGCATGGATAGGGCTTATAGTAGCAGTAATAGTAGGAGGACTTTTAGGGTATATTCATGCAGTGTTTAGTGTAGAGATAAAGGCAAATCAAGTCATTAGTGGTACAGCATTAAATCTTTTTGCAGGTGGTGCAACAATATATCTTTTGAAAGTAATATTTAAGGCTGCAGGTTCATCAAGTAAAGTACAGAAATTAGCTGATTGGGGAGAGTATCCACCAACAGTATTTATTGCTTTTGCAATGGTAGTATTATCTTGGATAATTTTATATAAAACACCATTTGGTTTAAGGTTAAGAACAGTGGGAGAACATCCGGCGGCAGCTGATACAGTTGGTGTAGATGTTTATAGAATGAGGTATGCTGCAGTTATTATAAGTGGTGTTCTAGGAGGAATAGCAGGGGCACATTTATCTATAGGAGTATCAGATGAGTTTTCAAAGAATATGGTGTCCGGTAGAGGATTTATAGCTTTAGCAGCGATGATAGCTGGAAGATGGCATCCAGTAGGAGCATGTATAGCAGCAGTGTTGTTTGGATATTTTGATAAATTATCAATGTCACTTTCAGGATCATCAATATTTGGAGTATCGGTGCCGTCGCAGTTTGTTAGTATGCTTCCTTACGTAATAACAATAGTTGTGTTAGGAGTAGCTGGAGCAAAATCAGTTGGTCCAAAAGCGGGTGGAATACCATATGAAAAAGGAGAAAGATAATATGGATAGTAGAGTAAGACTAATAGATCATACAATACTAAAACCGTATGCAACAGAGAAGGAAGTAGAAAAATATTGTGATGAAGCAATTGAGTATGGATTTTGTTCAGTTTGTGTGAATCCTTACTATGTAAGGTTAGTAGCAAATAAATTAAAAGGTACAGATGTAAAAGTGTGTACAGTTATTGGATTTCCATTAGGTGCAAATATGCCAGAGGTAAAGGCTTATGAAACTCGGCTTGCACTAAGAGATGGTGCGCAAGAGATAGATATGGTTATAAATATAGGTGCACTAAAGCAGGGTAATGTCAATTTAGTAAGGGATGATATTGCCAAAGTTGTGAAAGAAGCAAAAGGAAATACAGTGAAAGTTATAATAGAGACATGTTATTTAACGGATGAAGAGAAAAGAATTGTATGTAAAATAGCAAAAGAAGCAGGAGCGCAATTTGTGAAAACATCAACAGGATTTGGCACAAATGGAGCTACAAGTCATGATGTAGCATTAATGAGAGAAGTAGTTGGCGAAGAGATGGGAGTAAAAGCATCTGGAGGGATAAGGACAGCAGCTGTTATGGAGGAAATGATAAAAGCAGGTGCTAGTAGAATAGGTACGAGTAACGGAGTAGATTTATTGTAGGGGAGCCTACATTGCGAATACGACATAAGTAGTTTTATAGATAAAAGGGAAGATTTCTTTAAAAAGGGATCTTCCCTTTTTACATATGATGTAATAAAACAACACAAAAATATTTGTCGAATAAAAAGAAAAAAATATATGTATTGACAAGAAATGTAATACATGCTATAATTGGAACAAACAGGTAAATAAGTAATTAAAAGTAATTTATACTTATTATGACTTATAAGCCTAACAATAAATTTAAGGAGTGAAGAGAAAGTGAAAGAACAAAAGAATAAGTTTATAAGCCTTATTACAGGTATATCAATAGTTGCAGGTATAATGTCAGCATCTGTGTTTGCTTCGTACGCTGAGAAGACAGTAGGTGGATTTGATTTAGAAATAGACAGTTCACAATACATATTTTTTGGAGAAGTTCCTGATAACGGTATGTATACTACACGAGCTCGAGGTAGAGATATTTTATGGCAAGTAAGAGATGATATTGTTTTAGAAAAAGATGTGCTTAGCATATCAACAAACAAGAAAAAGATTCAGAGAAGAGATAGTAAAGTTAATATGAAAGATTATTTTACATTAAAAGAAGGAAATGTTATAAAAAATAAAGAAGGTGACATAATAGAAGTAAAAGAAAAGATAAAAGGTAAGGTAAAAGAGGAAGCTAATAATATACTAGATAAAATTTTAAATAAGCTAAAGCAAAAATACAAGGAAGAGCAAGAAGAAAAAGAGGTTTCTCATATAAAAGTAGACATACCAGTTTCTAGTATCATATATAAATCGAGTGGTAATTGGAAGTGGTGTGAGTTAGGAGAATTTAAATTAGTTAATCGTTTAAACGCTAGTAAAAATAAATTAACATTACTAGATGAAGAAAGGAATAATTTTAAAGTAGCTGAAGAAGAAATTTCAGCAAAGCCTGGAGATAACATAGATTTAAATTATCATAATGCGGTTGCAGGAGAAGAAGGTGGTAGTGAATATATATCAGCTATAATAAAAGATAGAAATGGAGATGCACTGTACTATGGCAAGTTTGAAAATACAACTTGTGAAGAAGGTATAGTTAGTATAAAGATGCCTAAGAGAATAAAGGCTGGAGAATATGAATTAATGATATTAACGGAAGAGGAAAATGGTATTCGAAGGACAAACTATGCTGGATTTGACATAGTGAGATTAACTATAAAAAAATAAATTTTGTTAAAATACACAAAATGCTGGGTGTTTTTTTGTTAAAAAAGAAGCTAGTAAATTTCTCAATAAAGTGATATATTCATTAAGTACCAAAAATGGGAATAAGAGATAGGATTGGGAGGATTGCAATGGCAGGATTAAGTTTGAGAAACATAGGAAAAAGGTATGCAGGAAAGGTAGATGCAGTAAAGAACGCAAATCTTGAAATAGAGGATAAAGAGTTTGTGATACTGGTTGGCCCGTCTGGGTGTGGAAAGTCCACAACATTAAGAATGATAGCAGGCTTAGAAGAGATTACATCAGGGGAGTTGTACATAGGGGATAAGCTAGTTAACGATGTTGCACCTAAAGATAGAGATATAGCAATGGTTTTCCAAAATTATGCCTTGTACCCTCATATGACTGTTTTTGAGAATATGGCATTTGGTTTAAGGCTAAGAAAGATGCCAAAAGAAGAGATAAACAAAAAAGTACATGATGCGGCTAAGAGCTTGGATATAGAGCATTTACTAGATAGAAAGCCTAAGGCATTGTCAGGAGGACAAAGACAGAGAGTGGCTTTGGGTAGAGCAATAGTAAGAGAGCCAAAGGTGTTTTTAATGGATGAGCCTTTATCGAATTTAGATGCAAAGTTAAGAGTACAAATGAGGGCGACTATAAGCAAACTTCATCAAAAACTAAAGACAACTTTTGTTTATGTGACGCATGATCAAACAGAGGCGTTAACGATGGGAACAAAGATAGTTGTTATGAAGGATGGAGTTATACAACAAGTAGCGAGTCCGCAAGAGTTGTATGAAAAACCTGTTAATATGTTTGTTGCAGGGTTTATAGGAAGTCCACAAATGAATTTTATAAATGCACAACTAAAGAAAGAAGGAAATAAATTTTATTTTGAGTTTGGGAAAAGTAAAATAGCGATTCCAGAAGGTAAAACTAGTAAGTTAAGTGATGAGTATATTGATAAAGAAGTAGTAGTGGGGATACGTCCCGAGAATGTACATGATGAAGAAATTTATGTTAATAATATGAATAACAGCACAGTTGAAGCAAAAGTGGAAATAACAGAAATGTTAGGAGCAGAGACTAATTTGTACTTGAACATAGACGGAGTTGAAATAATAGCCAGGGTAAATCCTAGAACTAAGGTAAGGCCTGAGGATGTTATAAGGGTGGCATTTGATATGAACAAAGTTCATGTATTTGATAAAGATACTCAAGTTGCTATAATAAACTAATTATACTCGATATATTGTCTAGTTTTGGAGGGCTCTTTGAGGCTAGGCAATATGGGAGGTTTATCTAAAATTTAGCGAGAATACTTTTACAAAAATTAATCCGGTTAAAAGCCACGACCCTTTAGGGTCGATTTTGTTGTGCGCCTGGCGGCGCACATCTCTAGGGGGTAAAAGTCCCTAATCCGCCCGACAGTGGGAAGGATATAGCCGAACAGAAAGGGTGTCTATCGGGAGATGGAATCTGAAGGAAGCTGTAAGCAAAACTCTGGTCTGACGAACAGAAATCACATATAGGCTATATATGGGGGCAAGGTCGCAATACAGACTAAAGCCCGATAACTATACAGAACCATAATATAGTAAATGCGGCAGACGCATGGAGTGAAAGAGACGTGTGGTAGCCGGGGAGGTCTTATTAGCGGTGAAAACAGAGTAAGAAGCCGTAGTAAGAACGAATGATGAGAAGTACTAAATGGGAAATACAAACCCAATCCAGTCAGAAGAGTGGAAATACCAAAAGAAGAGGGAGGTCCACTTAGTCTACTACTAAGCAATATAATGTTAAATGAAGAAGGAAATCAAGGAGCTAACAAACAGAAGTAACGTATGGAGTAATGAAACGCGAATTCTAAAACTAAAACAGTACATAAGAGGATGGATCAACTATTTTAAGCTGGCGGATATGAAAAAACTCTTACAGAGATCAGACGAATGGATGAGGCATCGAATAAGAGCAATATATTGGAAGCAATGGAAAAAGGTCAAGACGAAAATTAGAAAACTTAGAAGTCTAAATTTACCTGAATGGGCAGTGCTAGAATTAGCGAACAGCCGTAAAGGGATATGGCGATCATCGTTAGTGCTAAATTATACACTAACCAAACAAGCAATATCCAATCTCGGATATATGTATATGACAGACTACTATCTGAAAGTATGTGAAAACTAAAGAACCGCCGTGTACCGAACGGTATGCACTGGTGGTGTGAGAGGTAAGGGAAACGACTAAATTTTCCCGCCTACTCAATTAACTATTGAAGACATAACAGAAATTACAGAATTGTTTTGTCGATGGATTTGACAAATGATAAAATTATTGATACAATGTGTTTGTTAATGTATGGATGAATAGTCTAGTCTATACGATTTTATTGCTAAATGAGGTGAATGTATGTCGTTTAGATTGTTTCAAGAGTTGATTGAGCAGATAAAGGATATAGTGGGCTATGAATTTGGAATAATTGATAATAGCGGAGTGGTAGTTGCATCATCTGATGAGAGTAAGGAAGGACAACCGCTAGAGAATATTTATGATGAATTAACAGCACAGAGTAATGTGTATTTTATGGAGATAGATGGAATATTGTATGAGAAGGTCTACATAAAAAGGAAGTTGGAGTTTATTACTTACATAAAGAGTGTGACCCAAGATGCAAGAAAAATATTGAGTTTAATCTCTATGAATGTGAAGAATTCGAAAGTGTACTACGATGAAAAATATGACAAAATTAATTTCATGAGGAGTATAATTACAGATAATATTCTTTTAGGGGATATTAGTGTAAGGGCGAAGGATTTGCACATAAAAAGTGAAGTGTTAAGGCAAGTGTTCCTTATTAATACTGGTAAATCTAAAGATATGCAAGTGCATGATGTTTTGTGTGGCTTGTTCCCTGATGACAAAAAAGATTTTGTGATTGTATCAGATGAAGAGAGAATAGTAGTTATAAGGGAAGTAGGAGTTGAAGAAGATGATGAGGGGTATGCCAATAAATTAGGCAAGTCCATAGCGGATACTATAAGTGCAGAGGCTATGGAAAAAGTGAGAGTTGGCATAAGTACTGTTGTAAGTGATTTGAGAGATATACATAGAGCCTATAAGGAAGCCGAGATGGCTATAACAATAGGTAGAGTATTTCAAAATGATAAGCAGGTTATAAATTATAACAGATTGGGAATAGGAAGGTTGATATACCAATTACCTACGACTCTTTGTAGATTGTTCTTAAAGGAAGTGTTTAGAAATGATTCATTTGAAACATTAGACACTGAGACAGTTGTAACGATTCAGAAGTTTTTTGAGAATAGTTTAAATGTTAGTGAAACTGCAAGACAGCTTTTTATACATAGAAATACATTGGTGTACAGATTAGATAAGATTCAAAAAGCAACTGGATTAGATTTAAGAATGTTTGATGACGCAATTATTTTTAAAGTTGCGATGTTGGTCAAAAATTATCTTGATCATAGTGAATTTTTAGGTTATTAGTCAATAAGGAGATTGAAGTGAAATGTTAAATTTTGTGGATGTTTATAAAAGGTATGATAATGGTACACTTGCACTTAATAAAATAAATCTTAGTATAAATGATGAAGAATTTGTCTTTCTAGTTGGGACAAGTGGTTCAGGAAAGTCCACTTTGTTGAAGTTAATTTTAAGAGAAGAGTTAATGACAGGTGGAGAGATTTATTTTAAGGGATTAGAATTGTCAAAGCTAGATAGAAAAGAAGTATTAGAAGTTAGAAGGCAATTAGGGATTGTTTTTCAAGATTTTAGATTACTTCCCAATAAAACGGCGTATGAGAATGTTGCATATGCAATGGAGGTAGTTGAAAAAGGGGAAAGAAAAATAAAAAAAGAAGTGCCAAGAGTATTATCTTTAGTGGGATTGTCGGATAAAGCTAATAGATATCCTGGAGAGTTGTCCGGAGGAGAGCAGCAGAGGATAGCAATTGCAAGGGCTATAGTTAATGAACCAGATTTAATAATTGCGGACGAGCCTACAGGAAATTTGGATCCAGAGAATTCTAGAGATATAATAAAGATATTTGAAGAAATAAACAGGAGTGGCACAACAGTATTAATAGCTACTCATGAAAAAGGAATAGTAGACGAAATGAAGAAGAGAGTAGTAGAAATAGATAAAGGTATGATAGTAAGAGATGAAGAGAAAGGATTCTATAGCAATGAAAATTAAGACTATAAAACATATTGTTAAAGACGGGATATATAATATATACAAAAACAAGGTTATGACAGCAGCGTCAGTGGCTATTGTTACAGCAACGATAGCGGTATTTGGGATATTTTTGATGTTGTTTGTGAATTTAAAAGTAAATATAGACAATTTAAAGAAAGTACCGATGATAGAAGTATTTTGTGATGAAAACCTAGATGATGTTTCAGTAGATCAAATTGAGAAAAAGATAAATGAAGATAAAAGGGTTTTAAGTTGCAAAAAAATGACAAAAGCAGAGGGATTTGAAAGAGTTAGAGAGCTGTTAGGTGAAGATATTCTAGAGGGAATGAATGAAGATTTTTTGCCGATATCATTTAAGATTAATTTGCGTGACAGTGGTGATAGTGAAGCTTTTGTTAGTAGCGCAAAAGAGATACAAGGAGTTGACACAGTTAATTTTTCTAAAGGGGAATTGAATTACATAAATGGTATAGCACATGTGGTAAACTTTATAAGTATTGTGCTTATAGTTGTTTTCTTGTTAGCATCAGTTGGTATAGTATCTAATACAATAAAGTTAACAGTGGGAGCTAGAAAAAGAGAAATTGAAATAATGAAGTATGTAGGAGCTTCAGATATTTTTGTGAGTGGACCATTTGTGGTAGAGGGTATAATAATAGGAATAGTAGGAGCGTTAATTGCTTTTGTAATAGTTGGACAAGGTTATAATGTTTTAACAAATAATGGAGAGAATAGCTTGTTAGCGCTAAGGGTAATATTATTAAAAGAGGTTATCAACAAAGGTTTGATGATATTCATATCGTTAGGAGGCTGTTTAGGAGCTGTTAGTGGCGTAATTTCAGTTAGAAAATATTTAAAAAATGGATGAAGTTGATTTTAAATGAGCAAAATAAGGAGGAATGGTTTTAGTGAGATGTAGAAGGTTAAGTTTAATTATGAGTATAGCAAGTGTAATTATGCTGAACATTCCATTAGCAGGGGCAAACAATTTAGATACACGAAGTCAGAAAAAGAATGTTGATAGTATGATACAAAGTATAGGAAAGCAGAAGAAGGATGATAGTAGAAAATTGCAAAATGCTATAAGAGAGAAGAATAACCTTAGAAGACGAGAAAATGTAGAAAACAGTAAATATAAAAGATTTATAACAGAGAAGAAATATATAGAAAGAGAAGAACAATTACTAGACAAGGCGATAAAAGAGGCAGAAGAAAGATACGACGAACAGATGGATGTCTTAAAAAAGAGAATAAGGGTTTTGTACAAGAATAGTAATAAGTCGTATATATCTGTTATGGCTGAATCTAAGAGCTTGTCAGACTTTTTAAGCAGGATTGAGTTAGTAAACAGAATATCACGTAATGATAGGATATTGATAGAAAAGATCAATAACGACAAGTTAGATATTGAGTTTAAGAAGAAGCAGAAAGAGATAGAGAAGAATAACGTGGTAAGAAGAGCTAATGAAACGAAGAGAAATATGCAACAGATGCAAAGCTCGAGGGCTAAAAAAGATGATGAGATAAGAAACATACAAAGCAGGATAAGAAAGTTAGAGAGAGAAGAGAATGAGTTAATAAAGAAGTCAAATGAATTAGCTAGTAGGATACAAGGGTTACAGAAGAGTTATACTAGATATTCATCAGGGAAAATGCTTTGGCCGTTGCCAAGTTCAAGAAGAATAACATCTCCATTTGGTACAAGAGTACATCCTATTTACAAAAGAGTAAAAGCGCATCACGGAATTGACATAGCTGGAAGAAGAGGCAGTCCTATAATTGCAGCCAAGGAAGGAAGAGTTATAATATCAGGATGGCAAAGAGGGTACGGGAATGTGGTTATAATAGATCATGGTGGAGGGATAACATCAGTATATGCACATTGTGATACTCTTTTAGCAAGAGTAGGTCAAAAGGTTAAGCAAGGTGAAGTAATCGCAAAGGTTGGGAGTACAGGGTATTCGACGGGACCACATTTACATTTTGAGGTAAGAAAAAATGGAGCAGTGGTGAATCCGTTAAGTTATACGAGTTAGAGTACAGCGTTTATTGCAAATGGCAAATAAAAGTAGCCTTTGGTGCTACTTTTTTTGCTAATATGCACTGATATATAATCATATAATGCAAATATATAAAAGTTAAGGAGAAAGAGATAAGTGGAATATGAAAAGAAAATAGTATATGAAAAAGAAGAAAGTGGTAATAAATTTAGAAAAGTGAGGAGATTTAATCCACTTGCAATTGTACTGATAATTTCAGCTTTATTAAATGTATATTTACTTGGTGCCGTAGTTAGTTCTGTGACATTTGATGCAAGGAGAATACCTTTTAATAAGTTGAGGATGGCTAAGGAGTTTAAATATCTTATTACGAGGTATTATTATAAGGAGCTAGATCAAGAAAAGTTACTTGAGAGTTGTATAAGAGGTATGACGAGTGTGATGGATGATCCTTATACAGAGTATTTTACTAAAGACGAGATGGATGATTTTAAATTATCATCGGATGGTCGTTTTAAGGGAATAGGTGTTTCTATGTATATGGATGATGATGATATTGTCAATATAGTAGATATTATGAAAGGCACACCAGCAGAGAGAGCGGGATTGCGTAAAGGAGATAAGATACTTAAGATAGATGGTAGAGATGTAACTGGATTAATTAATATGGATGATATTGCAAAAATGATATCCAGTTCAGGAGGTAGTGTCGTTTTAGAAGTAGAGAGACCGGCAGAGGAGAGAAAAATTAGGTTTGTTGTAGACGTAGAGGAGATAAGGAGAATAGTTACAACTAGCAAAGTTTTTGATAATAATATTGGATATATAAGTTTACAGATGTTTGATGAGGAAATTGATAAAGAGTTTAAGGAACATTTGAATAAGTTGAAAAAAGAAGGGATAAAAGGTTTAATAATAGATTTAAGAGACAATCCGGGTGGAAGTTATTCGAAAGTTTTGAATGTAGCGAATATGTTGATACCTAAGGGTAAATTGGTGGTTTATACGGAGGATAAGAATAAAAAAAGAGATGAAAAATATTCTAAAGGACCGGGTTTAAATATGCCAATTGTAGTTCTAGTAAATAATAATAGTGCAAGTGCATCGGAGGTATTGGCAGGAGCATTAAAACATAATGGCTTGGCGACCTTGGTGGGTAAAAAAACGTTTGGTAAAGGATTAGTTCAATGGGTACAAGATTTTTCTGATGGATCGGGATTGAAATTTACAGTAGCGAAATTTTTTACTCCGACAGGAGAGTGTGTACAAGATAGGGGAATAGCGGTTGATTATAAAGTCGATTTGCCAGAAAAATATTCGCATAATATAGTGTCTCAAATTCCAAAAGAAGATGATACCCAGCTTAACGAAGCGTTGAAAATAATGAAAGAAAAAATAAAGAAAAAATAAAGAAAAAATATAGTAAAAGGGAAGAGGCTATTTAGTATGGTCTCTTTTAAATATTTTAAAGTTTTTTACCTAAAATTTAGCGAGGTTATCTTAAACACATTTGTGCTACAGAAGGAGAACCCAACTGTTTACATGTTATTGCAAAAGGAAGCTCTTAAGTTTCACGTCGAGAATTTTATGACAAAAATTTGAGATGTAGGTAGGGGGAAGTCATATTTAGTTAGTGGGAGTATGTGGCTTTTAAGTATTATTTTCACACTATGATAGCTTTTGGCATATAATAGTTAAATATTTGTTGAATAACAAAGCTTTGTAAAGGCAAATAATATATGGCAGAAAGGAAGTGGAAATAAATGCATACAGTCACAATTATAGTTGATAAAAAATTTTATTCAGTAGTAACGAAGCAACTCGAAGATATGGATATAAAAGTTTTAGACTATGCCAAAAAGGAGTTAGATGATAATTTAATAAAATATACATCAGAAACAAGTAATAGCGATTTTATATATGATATAGCGGAGCTTTTGACAAATTGTATAATAAATGTATATGAATTTTTCTTGCTCAATAAAATAATATCAAAAGATTATATCAATTTTAATGTACAAGAGAAGAAAAAAATTATGCATGTTGCAAAAGAAATTATAGACGGTAATGATAGTGTTGTAGACAAAGTATTTTTTATCAAAAGAAAAAATTATATTTATAAGAGGCTTGTTGATTATTTGTCTAAGAATGAGGTAATTAGGTTAGAAGGATTTATAATTTTTAGATTAAAAGACTATAAAAGTGACTTAGAGTTGATTTTAGAAAAAGCTGTGGATGTTTATTTGACAGATAAAGAGTATAATGAATTTATAAATCTTTTAAAATATTTTATAGAAGTACAGGAGTCAAGGATAGATGTTGTACATTTAACAATATATGCTAATGGTGATTTTAAGTTGTGTGATAAGTTTGAAAGAGATATAAGTTATTTGTATATAGATGATATGAGAGAAGAACTTTTAAATAGCAAATTAACCAAGGAAGATATTCTTTTAGGTGCGTTAATAACCATATCACCTCAAAAAATAATACTTAACAGAAAATGTGATGGTAAGATTAGCAAGGAAATATTTAATACAATAAATAGTGTATTCACTGACAGAATAAGTATCCATGATCCAAATTAACAAGAAATTTTTTAAGCCCCCAATTCGGAGAAAAATCCACTTTGGGGTTTAAAAGTATAATGGTTACACAAATATTTCCCTTAAATATGTGAGAACAATGTGAAAACACGGCAAGGGGGAATATGTTGACGAACTATATTAAATATTATATAATCGTGTGAGTAATCGTACGTGTGATAAGAATTGTACGGCAATGAAAGTGACGAAAGGAAGATTTTTTGAATGGGGAAAAAAAATAGAAAGACAAAGAATAAGATAGTTGTTGAAGAATTACTGAAGTTGGATGAAGATATGGTAAATTTATTGTCGGGTTCTAAACAAGACAGAGTAGAGGTAGAGGATTTAGTATTAAGGAGCGTGGAGAGAGGAGACGTAACATCTTTAGAAAATTTGTTTGAAAAAGGATTGCATTTAAACAAACCAGATAATAATAATGAAAGCTTATTACATGTTGCATGTAAATATGGACATGTGTCTATAGTGGATAAGTTGCTAGAAAATGGGTTTGATATAAATTTAGCCAATAAAGATGGGGATACTCCATTGTATAGGGCATGCTACAACGGACATAGCACACTAGCAAAATATCTTATAGAAAAAGGAGCTGATGTAAATACAGTTGATAATAGGGGTGTTAGACCATTACATATAGCGGTGTATAGAGGATTAAACGACGTAGTGAACAAATTATTAGAGGCAGGCTCACGCGTGAATGATTGTTATGAAACTGGGGATACAGCACTACATTTGGCTTCGCAAAGTGGGAATAGCTATATAGTGGACAAGTTAATAGAGAAAGGGGCAGAAGTTAATAGCCAGGATAATCGAAAAATTACAGCGTTGCATTTAGCGAGTAATCATGGACATAAAGAAGTGGTGGATAGTTTAATAAGGGCTGGTGCGGATGTAAATTTGCCATGTGAGGACATGGTTTTGCCATTGCATTTAGTGTGTCGAAATGGGAATGAAGAAATATTGGATAGCTTACTAAAGGCTGGAGCTAACGTAAATGAAGTTGATGATCAAGGGAATATTCCATTATGTATAGCGTATTTGCATAATTATGAAAACATATTAGAAAAATTATTATTAGTACCTGAGGTAAACGTTAATGCATCTAATGCAGACAAAAGCACATTATTACATAAAGCGTGTGGAAGAGGTGATATTAAACTAGTAGATAAATTGATATCGTGTTATGATATAAATGTAAATGTACTAGATAAAAATGGATTTAATCCACTTGATATAGCTTATAATAGGGGATATATGGATATAGTAGATAAATTATATAAATTGACTGATTTAACAGGGCAGCCTAAAAAGAAATTACAGGGAATAAAAAGGAATATAGCAATGCATAGGTTGCCAGAAGTTTGTAGATTGGGGAATATGGAAGAGTTATCGAGATTATTAAATATGATAAAATATATAGATCCTGAATTTTTAGCAGATTTAATGAGTAAATCACCATCTAATGTTATAGAATATTTAATTAAGCAATTTGATAATGCCAAGATAGTACAAGCTTTGTCTTATATTGAGGCAAATGATGTGAGAGGTATTGTTTTAGGACAAATCTTTGATAAAAGAGATATACTAAGAGAAGCGAAAGGTGATACGAGAACAGTACTGTATACAATAATATCAAGAAAGTTGATTCAAGCGTGTAGAGATTCTGATCAAGATACGGTAAAAAAAATGTTGGATACAGGTATAGATGTAAAAAAAGACGTATCATATTTAAATGCAGCAATTGCATCAGGGAGTGATATTATTGTAAAGTTGCTAAGAGAGAAAGGGGCAAAAGAAGAGAAAAATACTAGAGTATCAGTGATAAAAAATATTGTTAGAACAAAAAAAACTAAGCAAGATAATAAGAATGAAATTTTATTACTTGCAATTAACAAAGGCAAAGTGCCAGATGTTCGTAAATTATTAAATAATGGGGTAAGCGCAGATATATCAGATAAGAATGGGGTTAGTGCATTGATGCATGCAATAAAAAAAGGTGATGAAGATATCATAAATGCGTTATTAGAAAAAGATGCAAATGTAAATGCTGTAGATAAACAACAAAAGAGTATCTTAATGTACGCTATAGAAGAGGGAAATGTGGAACTTGTAAAAAAGTTAGTTCAAAGGGAAGCTTCAGTTTCATCGAAAAACAAAGAGGGGAAAAGTGTGTTAATGTACGCGTTAGAGAAAGGCGAGAGTATGTCAGATATAATAGATAGTAATATAAACTCGGCGAATATAGATGATATAGATAATAATGGTATGGATTTGTTGATGTATGCATGTCGAGGTGGTTATATGGATGCTATTAAGGTCTTAGTTGAGAGAGGAATGAAAGTAGGCAGATGTTGTGATGAACAAACAGCTCTGGGAATAGCTTTTAATAAAGGAAATTTAGATGTAGTAGAATATTTTATAAAAAAGGGTGTAACTGAAACGGGAAGAATATATGACAAAAATGAATTTTTTGTGCAAGTGGGGAGAGTTACTAAAGGATTACCAATAAGAGATAAAAAAGTATTATCTTCAAAAGATGAGTTGTGTAAAAATGAGAGCGAAAAAAAGAAAGGAAGGTCTACTATTGAAGGCAATACCGTGCTAGTGTGACAGCCTCCCCTACGATTTGACACAAGAAAAACTCATAAAAAGTAAAAAAGTTTGCATCTAAATAGACACTTTATCTTGACAATCGAGTAAAAAGGTGATAAGGTATAGGAGTTGAGAAAGTCGTAGATAATTAAGTGTTTACGAAATAGGGGCTTTTAGATATACACAGTTTTTTGGGATTTTATTAGAAGGGGGTGTTTTTGGTGGCTAAGTGTGAAGTTTGTAATAAGGGCGTAACTTTTGGAATCAAGGTCAGTCACTCACATAGGAGGAGTAATAGAGTTTGGAAGCCTAATGTGAAGAAGGTTAGGGTGTTTGTAAATGGTGCTAATAAGTCAATGTACATTTGTACAAGATGTTTGCGCGCAAATAAAGTTACACGTGCAATGTAATTTTTGTAATTAAATAAATAGTAGTAAGCGTGAGCCTGTTGTATGAGGATGAAGAGCTTGCGCTATTTTTATTGAAAAATAAAGAAATAGGTGGTAAAGAACGAAGTTAGGAAAGTATTTAGGAGTTGTCCTAAGTGTGACGTTGTTATAAAAGTAATTTGGTATCTTACACCAATAGTTATATATAACAGTATACTTTTGTGGGGAAAGAGTATTGATGTTAATGCAAGAGATGAAAAAGGAAGCACGCCTTTACATTTAGCAGTAAATAGAAGAGATTTGGATTTAATTAAGTTGTTGTTAGGAAAAGGTGCAAATGTTAACGCAAAAGATAATAGAGGGAATACACCACTTGAGTGTGCGTTTAATAATACATATTCATATAATGTTCAGACAGATAGTAGAATTAAGATGAATATAGCGAAAGAATTAATAGAAAATGGCGCGTCTATAGATATTAGAAATGATAATTGTAGACTTAGTTGAGATAATATTGGAGTTTGGTGCAAATGTAAATGCTAAAAATATAGAAGGGTACACACCATTACACTTAGCAGTTGCTAAAGGTTATAAGGAGATAGCTTGGGTATTATTAAATCATGGTGCAATAAATTAATAGTTTGTTTATCTAAAATTTAGTGATTTATCTCCTCACTTCTATAAGTAAGGTATGAATCACTAAAAAATACAGTATTAACAATTCTGGGATAACACCCTAAACGAATATTAGCCAAAAAACGGGAGATTATAGCAATAAAATTGGGTAAGAATACACATTCTGTATTTTTGTTGCATTATCGCGTTATGTCTATTGAGAATTATAGGAGAAAAGTATTTCACAAAAACCATTTTGAGAAAATATAAATTCTCCCTAAATATAATATAGTGAGTAAAGAGTGGAATCATGATAAAGATATTTATGGAAAAAATTTAAGATGTAGGTGGAGGATAATGTCAAATATAAAAAGAATGCTCTTTTTTTGTTTCAAAAAATAGGAGTATAATCCAGGTTGAAGATGTTCATAAGATTTTCTAAAGTGTAGTTGGTAGAATTTATTTCATATTACATGTATATTGTGAATAAATATACATGTAATATGAAGGATGCTAAAAATTATGTAATAAAATGTAATATCTTCGAAAATTTTTATATTGCTATTATAAAAATATATCGATATTATAGTATGTAAGGGATTATATTATTTTGGGGGATGTAAAAATGGAAAAGATAAAGCTTACTATAGAGGCAAGTAAAAATAAAGGAACAAGGGAATTTAGAAAAGGAATATCGCTAGTTGAGGTATTAAAAGAATTAAACGTAAGAAGTTCATGTGATATAGTTGCAGCGAAACAAAAAAATGAGATAAGAGAATTAACTTATACAATTGATACAGATAGTGAAATAAAATTTGTAGGGTTAGAGGATATAGATGGATTTAGAATATACACAAGAAGTCTTATATTTTTGCTAATAAAGGCCGTAAAAGATCTGCATAGTAGAGGAGATATATATGTTAGGAATTCTATTAGCGAAGGAACATATTGCGACCTAGTTGGAGTGGGTAAAGTAACAGAGAAAAAAGTAAAACAGATAGAGCAGAAGATGAGGGAGTTAGTTAATGAAGAGCTCCCATTTACCAAAATTGTCTTGCCAATTGAAAAAGGTAAAAAATTTTATAAAGATGTGGGATTGTTAAATAAATATAATTTAATAGAATACACTGATCGCCAATATGTTACTTTGTATGAATTAGATGGACTAAAAAACTATTTTTATGGATATATGGTTCCCAATACAGGATTTTTAACTAGTTTTGAGCTGGTGTACTATGGAGGAGGATTAATTGTAAGGTGTCCCACTGTAAAGTCTCCCAAACGTATTCCGCTTTTTGTAGAGCAAAAGAAAATTCTTGGTGTGTTCAAAGAGTTTAAAGATTGGAATAGTATATTGGGGATTGAGAATGTTGGGATGATAAATAAAATTATACATGATGGGAAATTAGGAGATTATATAAGAGTTGCGGAGGCATTACAGGAGAAAAAAATTGCGCATATTGCAGATATGATTTGTTCGTCTGAAGATGACAAAAAATTGGTCTTGATAGCTGGGCCATCGTCATCAGGGAAAACAACTTTTTCAAAGAGATTAGAAGTGGAACTTAGAGTCAACAAAAAGAAGCCTGTGACAATAGGTTTAGATGATTATTTTTTGGATAGAAAAAATACTCCAAGAGACGAAGAAGGGAATTTGGATTACGAGTCTATAGATGCATTAGATATAAAAAAATTCAATCAAGATTTAGTTGATCTAATAGCAGGTAAAGAAGTGGAGATACCAATATTCAATTTCAAAATAGGAGCGAGAGATAAAAAAACTAGAAAATTAAAATTGGCAGATGATAGTATAATAGTGATAGAGGGGATACATGGGCTAAATGATGCGTTAACAGCGTCAGTTGATTCAGCAAATAAGTTTAAAATATATGTAAGTGCCCTAACAACACTTAATTTAGATGAGCACAACAGAATATATACAACGGATAATAGATTATTAAGAAGGATTGTGCGAGATAATCAATTTAGAGGGATTGATGCGTTAGAGACAATTGAGAGATGGCACTTAGTTAGAAAAGGAGAGGAAAAAAATATATTCCCATTCCAGGAAAATGCAGATGTTATATTTAATTCTGCACTTATGTATGAGATATTTGTGTTAAAAGGCTATGCTGAAAAATTGTTAAAAGAAATTGATAACAAACACCCACAATATATAGAATCAAAGAGGTTATTAGGCTTTTTATCATATTTTTTAGAGGCACCGACAAAAGATATACCACAAGATTCCCTATTAAAAGAATTTATAGGTGGAAGTTGTTTTGAGCAAACATAGTAAATTTAATATAAAATCTGAAAAATGCCTCTACTGTTAGTGATATCAGATAGAGGCAAAATATTGCATAAGTATATATTTTAATATTTTACGATAAAGGAAGATAAAAAGAGGAATTTATATGTAACAGAGACTTAAATTGATATAACCGATCAATATAGTAATTATATTCCCTTGCACATAAGGTGTAAAAGATGATATAGTACTAGAGCAGTCGAAAGACGGCAGAGGAAATGGACATTGAAAAGTAAACAGTATAAAGATAATCAT
>JAGCXC010000025.1 GCA_017961515.1 Clostridiales bacterium
GTAGTATTGGAGAGGTATCATCTGCGATTATACAAAAGTATATTGAAACACAAGGCTAATTGTTATTAATCTGCGAGGCTCCTCCCACCGCCCAAGGGCAGTGGGTTTCCGCCTTGTTAAAGATAAAAGTTATTTTATGAAAATGCTCCCATATACAAATTGTAGTAAATACCTCTATGGTTTATTAAGTCTTGGTGCTTTCCTCTTTCTATTATTTCTCCATGATCTATTACTAAAATTACATCTGCATCTTGAATTGTTTGAAGTCTATGGGCTATAACAAAAGAAGTCCTTCCTTTCATTAATTCATCCATCCCTTTTTGAACCAATTTTTCTGTTCTGGTATCTATAGATGATGTAGCCTCGTCCAATATCATAACTGGAGGGTTATTTACAATTGCTTGTGCTATTGCTAGCAATTTTCTTTGACCTTCAGATAAATCTTCACCATTATTTGAAATTTTTGTATTATATCTATCTGGCAATTTACTGATAAAATCATGCGCATGTGCAAGCTTTGATGCATTATATATATCCTCGTCAGATGCACTTAGATTACCGTAGCGAATATTTTCCATTATGGTTCCCGTAAATAAATTCGTATCTTGTAAAACCATTCCTATGGAATTTCTCAATGCGCATTTTTTTATGTCTGTTATATTTATTCCATCAAACAAAATTTTACCGTGCTGTATATCATAAAATCTATTTATTAAATTTGCTATTGTTGTTTTTCCAGCACCAGTTGCGCCAATAAGCGCAACTTTTTGACCAGGATTTGCGTATAATCCAAAGTTTTTTAATATAGGTGTATTTTCTTTATACTCAAATCCAACATCAAAAAATTGAACCTTACCTTCTACTTTTTTTAAGCTGCCATCTATAACATTTTTCCACGCCCAAGTGTTTGTAACGTATGTAACCTCTGTAAGTGTACTATCTTTACTAATATCAACATTTACTAAATCTATATGTCCAGTGTAATCCTCTATCTCCTCGTCTAATAAATCAAAAATCCTTTCAGCCCCAGCAAGTGCTAAAACAATAGAATTTATCTCTAAAGATATTTGTTGAATAGGTCCAGCTATAGTTTTGCTAAGCTGTAAAAAGCTTGCTATGCTTCCCAATGTAATTCCTAAATTAGAATTTATAGATAAAATTCCTCCCAATATTGCAATTAATACATATTGTATATTACTGATGTTTCCTATCATAGGGAATATTAGTAATATATATTTATTGGCTTTTATTGAATCCTCACAAAGAGTGTTATTTAACGTATTAAACTTTTCTTTTACAACATTTTCATACGAAAACGATTTTACAACTTTTTGTGCATTTAACATCTCCTCCATAAAGCCATTAATTTTACCGATAGATTCCTGAACTTTTAAAAAATATTCAGAACCAGTTTTTGTTACTTTTTTTATTATAGCTACCATGCCAAAAGTTATAATCAAAACCAAACAAGTTAGGTATATATTAGTTTTTACCATTGCAATAAGTACCATGATTATAGTTAATATAGAGGAAAAAATTTGAGGTAATCCTTGTCCTATCATTTCTCTTAACGTATCGGTATCATTGGTATATACACTCATTATGTCTCCATACTCGTGTGTATAAAAATACCTTAAGGGTAATTTTTGCATATGTAAAAACATCTCGTTTCTAATATTTTTCAATGTTCCTTGAGAAATTCGTATCATTATTCTATTATATAAGAACGTTGCAAAAGTTCCAATAACATATACAATTGACATATATATTATAAACTTAAGCAAAGGAATCCAATTTGGATTTTTTGTACCTATCAATGGAGTTATATAGTCGTCAAGTAATACTTGTAAGAATAAAGAATTTGCCACATTTACAAAACAGCTTACAAAAATTAAAAATATTACAGCTATAAAATATGCATAATAGTTTCTCAATACGTATAACAACATCCTTTTAGCTGTTCCCTTTTTTAACTGTACTTTTTTAAATGGTTGTTTCTTTCTCACTTTCATATTCCTCCCTTACTTGCGATCTATATATTTCTTGGTATAGTTTATTAGTTTTCATTAATTCATCGTGAGTTCCTATTGCATTTACACATCCATTATTCATTACTAAGATTCTATCTAAATTTAGTACAGACAATATTCTTTGCGAAATTATAATTTTAGTTGTGCTAGGTAAATTTTTCTTTAATCCTTGTCTTATCATTGTATCTGTCTTTGTATCAACTGCACTAGTTGAATCATCTAAAATTAATATCTTAGGTTTTTTTAGTAATGCACGCGCAATACAAAGCCTTTGTTTTTGACCGCCAGAGAAATTGGATCCTTCTTGTTTTACTTCTGAATCAAGCTTATTTTCTAATTTTTCAATAAACTCTGTTGCACAAGCTATATCGCATGCATTCATAATTTCTTCATCCGATAAAGAATTATTTCCCATGCACAAGTTTTCTCTTATTGTCCCGCTAAATAAAATATTTTTTTGGAATACTACAGCTATATTATCGCGTAAAACATCTATAGAGTAGTCTTTAACGTTGACTCCATTAATCAAAATTTCGCCATCTGAAACATCATACAATCGCGGTATTAATTGTACTAAAGTTGATTTCGAACTCCCTGTCTCCCCCACTATTCCAATACTCTCGCCTGATTCTATACTAATATTGATATCTTTTAGGCATAAAGTTTCACTTTTTAAATATCCAAAGTTAACATTTTTAAAAATTATGTCACCGCTTTCCATAATTCCTACAGAATTTTTTTTCTCCTTTAGATCTATTTCTTCTCTTAAAATTTCATATATTCTCTCCAAAGAATTCCGAGAAATTAAAAGCATAACTAATACGCCCGATATCATCATAAGACTTATTAGTATTTGTCCTGTGTACGCAATAAAACTAATAAGTTCTCCTCTTGTCATACCATTTACTGTTATTAATTTACTCCCAAACCACGCTATTAAAATTATACTTGTATATATAGAAAATTGCATAAGGGGAGAATTAAATGAAATTATCTTTTCCGCATTTATAAAGTTTTTATATAGCTCTTTAGAAATTTTTTGGAATTTGTTGTTTTCAAAATCTTCTCTTACATAAGACTTAACTGTCTTTATGTTTCTTAAATTTTCTTGTACTACATTATTTAACATATCATACGTTTCAAAAGTTTTCTTAAAATGAACATGTACTCTAGAAATTATAAAATATAGTCCTGTTCCTAAAAATACTATAGCAAAAGCAAAAATTATAGACATTTTTTTATTTATAGAAAATGCCATGAATAATGAAAACAAAAGCATCATTGGTGCCCCTACTGCAACGCGTATGCTCATTTGAAAAGCTTGTCTTACATTGTTTATGTCTGTAGTTAATCGAGTTAACAAACTTGATGCTTTAAATTTATCTATATTAAAAAAAGAAAAATCTTGAATTTTATAATATATCTTTCGACGCAAGTTCCTTGCAAAACCATTTGAAGCGATGGCAGTATATATGCCACATAAAACTCCAAACATTAGAGATGCAAAAGAAATAACTACAAGTAATACACCAAGTTTTATAACAACATTTATATTCCCCAAAGTTATACCTTTGTCAATTAATTTTGCCATAATTATAGGTGTCAAAACTCCTATAACAACTTCCATGCCAACAAAACTTGCCGCTAATATTGATTGCTTCTTAAACTCCTTTGCACACTCTAATATGTTTTTTAACATTTAATTATACCTCGCTTTTTTTATCTCTGTTCATTAGTTCGTATACAGCAGATCGTGGATCTACGCCATTAAATAATATATCATATGCTTTTTTAGTAATAGGCATAGAAACATTAAGCTTTTGTGATAATTCATACGCACCTTTTGCAGTTTTTATACCTTCTACTACCATTTTAACCTCATCCATAGCTTCGCTAGGAGTTTTTCCCTGTCCAATTAGAATACCAGCCCGCCTATTTCTGCTGTGCATACTTGTACAAGTAACTATAAGATCTCCTATGCCAGTTAAACCAGAAAATGTTTCTTTTTTTGCACCCAGCGCTACTCCTAAACGCACGATCTCTGCCATACCTCTAGTCATTAACGCAGCTTTTGTATTATCTCCCAAATTTAATCCATCAGTTATACCTGCACACAAGGCTATGATATTTTTTAGTGCTCCTCCCAATTGAACACCTATAACATCTGTATTTGTATATACTCTGAAACACTCTGACATGAATGCATCTTGTATAAACTCTGCTGTCTTTATGTCATTAGATGCTGCAACTATTGCAGTAGGAATATCTCTTGCTACTTCTTCTGCATGAGTTGGCCCTGTTAAAACCCCTATTTTACAATTTGAAATTTCTTGTTCTATTACCTGAGTCATCAAAAGATCTGTTCCTTGTTCTATTCCTTTTGAACAATTTACTATAATAGTATTTTTAGTTATGTATGGTTTCATTAATTTAGCTGTATTTCTAACAACATCGGATGGAACCACTAATAATGCCATATCTGCATCTTCTAATACCAACTTTATATCCGACGTACAAAATATATTTTCTGGTAAAATTATATTAGGTAATTTAGATTTGTGTTCCCTTCCTTTTTGAAGCATTTGTGCTTCATCTTCAAAAAATGACCATAAATATACTCTATCATTCTTTTTTGAAAGAACTCTAGCCAGCGCAACACCCCAACTCCCAGCTCCTATTACTGCAATTTTTTTCATAATAATTTTCCTTTCTCTTTCAATTTAAATACTTTTTCTATTAACTACGATTTCTTCTTTATTGAAAACTTTGACTCAGTTCCACTAAAGAGTCTCTTTATATTTTCTCTATGCATTATAATAGCTGATATTGCTACTATTATGCTCCACACAATCATATACAAACGTGCGTTGTCATGCCTATATATAGTGACTGCAAATGGTATTAATACAGCACATACAATGGATCCTAACGAGATATATCTTGTAGTAATAACAACAACCAAAAATATCAGAAACAAACTTGCTGCAATTCTATAATCAATATAAGTTAAAACTGCTGCTGTCGTTAGAATGCCTTTTCCACCTTTAAATCTAAAAAATATTGGAAAATTGTGTCCTAGTATTGCACCTAATCCACCCAGCAACATCCCAACTTCTGATACACCATTTATCTGCCCTAATACAAGTTTTCCTAAGTACGCAGACAAAATACCTTTGAAGGTATCACCTAATATAACTAAAAGTCCAGCAAATTTACCTAATACTCTAAAAGTGTTTGTCATACCTGCATTTTTACTACCATGCTCTCGTATATCCGTTCCATAAAACTTACTAACAATTATAGACGTATTTAGACTACCAATTACATATCCAATTATCAAAACAATTATAGCTTTAAATATTATTTCCAATTTTCTTCACCTTTTTCTCTTAAAATAAATTTTATTGGTGTGCCTTCAAATCCAAAACTCTTTCTTAGCTGATTTTCTATATATCTTTGGTAAGAATAATGCATAAGTTTGGCATTGTTTACAAATAAAATAAAAACAGGTGGTTTTGAGTACGCTTGAGTCATATAATAAACCTTTAAACGTCTACCCTTATCTGATGGGGGCTGAACCATAGCAGTAATCATATTTAATAAATCATTTAATACTCCTGTTGAAACTCTGATGGAATATTGACCGTATACATGATTTATCAAATCATATAAATTATTAACCCTTTGTCCTGTTTTAGCTGATATAAACACTGAAGGAGCATACTGCATAAACGATAAACCTTCTTTAATTCTTTTTTCGTATTCTTCTAAAAAACCTGTATCCTTTTCCACAGCATCCCATTTGTTTACTACTACTATAGATGCTTTTCCCTGTTCATAAGCATATCCAGCTATTTTAGTATCTTGTTCTGTAACTCCCTGAGTTGCATCTATAACAATTAAGCAAACATCTGCCCTGTCTACTGCAGTCCATGCACGTAAAACACTATATTTTTCAATAGACTCATCTATCTTATTTTTTTTGCGTATTCCAGCAGTATCTATGAACAAATATTTTGAGTCTCCTACTGTAACATAAGTGTCAATTGCATCTCTTGTTGTACCGGCGATGTCACTTACTATAACACGATTTTCGCCCAATATTTTATTTATCAATGAAGATTTACCAACGTTAGGTTTTCCTATAACAGCAACCTTTATAGTGTCTTCATCATTCTGGTCGACATTAATATTTTCAAAATATTTGAATACTTCGTCTAACAAGTCTCCAATACCTAAACCATGTGAAGAGGATATAGCAATAAAGTCTCCCATACCCAAATTGTAAAACTCATATGCATCTGATGGAATTTCACCTATATTGTCTATTTTGTTAACCGCAAGTATTACTGGTTTTTTAGATCTCTGGAGGATAGAAGCCACTTCCCTATCTGCAGCAGTTAATCCTGTTTTACAGTCAACCAAAAATATTATAACATCAGATGTGTCTATTGCTACTTCTGCCTGACTTTTCATTTGCTTCAATATCACATCATCTGAATAAGGCTCTATACCGCCTGTATCAATAATTTTAAACTTTTGATTTCTCCATTCAGCTTCAGTATATATCCTATCCCTAGTGACCCCTGGAGTATCATCAACTATAGATATCCTTCTCCCTGCTATATAATTAAATAAAGTCGACTTACCTACATTGGGCCTACCTACTATTGCAACAACTTTCACCTCTTTTGTACCTCCCAACTCTATATCTAAAAAAGCAACAGAAGTCAATCTGTTGCTCTATTTTATTATCCATTTTACTCCCAAAAAAGGAGTGGTACATAAACCAGTTCTAATGGACAAACATCCATTAGAACGAACGTACATCCAGACAAAACAACTAAACGCAAATTATATAGAAATCCTATTCATTTGCTGCTTTTTTTATTGTTATAACTTCTTTCCCATTATAATAACCGCAAGCTCTGCACACTCTATGTGGAAGCTTTAATTCGTGGCATTGTGGACACTTAACTAGATTAGGAACACTGAGTTTCCATTGAGATCTTCTCTTTCCAGTTCTAGCTTTAGACCATTTACGCTTTGGATTTGCCATTTCTATACACCTCCTTAACAAAACACCTTAACAACTTTTACCAAGGTTAACAATCTTAACAGCCTCACTTCCAAATTATACAATAGATAAATTTAATTTGTCAAGTCGTAAAGTCGGTTTGTATTACGTATTTGTTTTTAAAAAAATAAAAACCTAAAACCAGAGTTTATCTGATTTTAGGTCAACTTAAAGGTCACATTATAATCAATCTACTTGCATGCGTAATCCTCCATTTTCATTCATTTCCAACTCCGTTCCATTTTTCATGAAATCGTCTTTTACCTTATCTAAGTTTTCTTTATCTTTGTCCAATAACACTTTTTTATCTTTTAACATGAGTACTGTTTCTTGCAATTCTTTTAAGTTTTGTGTTATACTTTCGCTAATTTCCTTCAACTCGTCTAGTTCAATAACACTATCGTCATCTATTATTAAGTTTATATCTTTATTATTGGGTTCAAATTTTGCATTTTCAACTTCTTCAATTGTATTTACATGTGCAATAAAATTATTTATTGAATCGTCCATATTTTCAACCTCTAGCAAAATACTATTTTTATTGTCTATTTTTAAAGAAAACTTTTTATAATCCTTTGTTAATATGCCTGAAACAGTTACATTCTTATAAATTTTTTCAATTGTGGTATAGTCATTTAATAATGTAGTTATACTAGTTTGGTCTTCATTCAACGTTTTGGTAGCCTCTTTGGATTTTTCTAATTGTGTATTTATCCTTTCAGTTTGTTGTTCATAAAAACTTTGCATTAAATTATAACATTGTATAGTAAAAATTTCTTGTTTTAATTGCGGAATATGGTGTAACTCAAAACGAAATACAGGGATTAAGGTACTTAAAGATATTCTATTTATACCTCTTTGACTGTCATATGAATTTTCTTTTAACATGCTTGCTTTTGCTGCATTAACAATATTCATAATTCCTTTTCTTAGAGTTTTTAAATTTGTAGTATCAATTGGATCATCAGTAGGTTCATATTGTTCAAATAATTTTATGGCTTCAAGCCTCTTTTGATTTATGTTTTCATACATGCTTATTGTATCATCATCAATTTCATCTGATGAATTAGATAGTTTCTCTATAACAACATTCATATCATCATATATCTTTGATAATTCATGTATTATTACTTTGTTATCCATAGCTTCGTCTGTTTTATTATACATAGCAAACACCTCCTACGTTGGTTATACACCGCTATTATATAATTAGACATTGAAACAAAAAAATCCTTCTTTTAATAAGTGAAAAAGCCTATCTTCTAGATAAGCTTTTCTACGGTAAGGATTTATATTGAGGAAATTTTTGGGCTTTTTTAACACAAACCAAGATATTTTTTTAAGTTTTCCAACGCCTTCTGAGCGTCAAGTACACCTAAATTATATAAATTTTCTACCTTTATAATGTTTTTTTCTAATCTCTTAACTTTTAAATCTTTTGTAGGTCTTATAACAAAAATACTCTTTTCTCTCTTACAAGAGTTTATATAATCAATAGTATTGTTATAATTCTTATACCTTTTCTTTACGGTTTCTACAAATTTAGGATATTTACTATATACAATATTATACAAAAAACAATTTGATTTTTTCTTTTTATAACCTTCTGGTCTGGTTAATACCGCAATAATTTTGTCGTAACCTAACTTACGTGCTTTTTTAACAGGAATGCTATCTGCAATACCACCGTCTAAATACTCGTTTTTATCAATTTTAACTATATTAGACACTAATGGCATGGAACCTGAGGCTCTTAGATATTCTAAATTATGTCCATCATCTAAATCATTTATTTTTATGTACTCTGCCTCTCCTGTATTTAAGTTTGTAACTGTTGCATAGAAGTCAATTTTAGAATTCTTAAAAGATTCAAAATCAAATCTATCTAATTTATATATAAGTTCATTAAAACAAAAATCTTTATTCATGATATCACCTGTGGTAATCAATGAATAAAAACCCATGTACCGTTTATCATTTAAATATTTTTTACTATATCTTAACGCCCTTCCCGCTTGATTAGATATGTAATTTACTCCAAACAACGCTCCGGCAGAAACCCCAATAACGGCATCAACAACTATGTTATTGTTCATAAAAACATCTAACACACCTGCAGTATATAAACCACGCATTGCTCCGCCTTCTAAAACCAACGCAACTTTCAAAAAAAACCACCCCAAACTGTATTTTTCCTATATCTATATCATAAAATCCCTTATTAGTTTATTTCCCTCGTCTAACACCTCTAAATGAGTGAATTATTGAATATTTATCTTCAACATAATTTAATTCACCTTCTAGAAGTACTTTCGATAAATATTCCTTCAAAGCCTCTGTAGATATAGCATGATACATCTTACCATTCATATAAAATGAAATCTCAGCTGTTTCTTCTGAAACTGTTATAGCTAAACAATCTGAAATCTCTGTAATTCCCATCGCAGCTCTATGCCTAGTACCTAACCTCTTACCTATTTCTTTACTATTGGTGAGTATTAAAATACATGCTGCAGCTATTATTCTAGTATCTCTTATAACTACGGCTCCATCATGCAATGGAGTATTAGGAATAAATATATTTTCTAATAAGTCACTCGAAACACACGCATCTAATTTTGTTCCTGTGTTTATTATTTCCCCTAATTTTGTTTCTCTTTCATAAATAATTATTGCGCCAGTCGATGATTTCGACAAGTTGGATACAGCTTGTACTATTTCTTCTATCATTAACTTTTTCTTTAGTAGTATGTCCTCATTCTTAGTACTTATGTTAAAGAAATCACCCCATTTACTGTTGCCTATCTTTTCTAGGGTTCTTCTCAATTCAGGCTGAAATAAAACCACAAAGGCGAGCGCTATATACGAAATAGCTGAATTTAAAATATCTGAAGTCACTTTTAAACCCAATATTCTAGTGACTTTAGCTGCCACAAATATTATAATTACACCTTTTAAAAGCTGCCACGCCCTTGTCTCTCTTACTATTGTTATTATCTTATACACAATATATGACACTATCAAGCAATCTAACACAAGCGATATCATTTCACCTGTGTTCCCAACATTTATTATGTTTAATTTTTGAATAAAATCAACCATAAATATTTCTCCCCTGCGTTAATACTAAAATCCAAAGAAAGATGAACCTATTACTCCAACTGATGATAGCAAAAATATCCCTGCCAATATAAGTGTAATCCATCTTACTGTTGTTTTACTAAACATTTTAACTCCCTCCATATAACTTATTTTGTATATCAAACAACCTCCAATAATTATAGCACAATACCCAAAAAATTACAATACCTAAAATTAGAGCATTTTATCTTTTTTATCGATTTTTTATTTAAAAAATTGACATTTAATCAATAACTATTTTGCCATTTTTTACATGAATTTTTATATTACTTCCCTCTTTATATACCCCTTTTAAATAATTATCAGATAAAGGATTTTCTATTAACTTTTGTATTGTTTTTCGCAATGGTCTTGCTCCATACTTAGTATCATATCCTTGTTCTAATATTATATCATGTACACCCTTTTCAATTGATACAGTCATTTTTTTATTTTCTATTTCTGCCTTAACCTCAGAAAGCATCATACCAATTATTTCTTTTAATTCTTCACGAGAAAGCTCTTTAAATATAACCACATCATCTACTCTATTTAAAAACTCTGGTTTAAAAATCTGTTTTAATTCACCTTGTACTTTATTTTCTAACATGTCATATGAATCTTGAAAAAAGCCTATACCATTACCTTTCGAATTTGTTCCCGCATTTGAAGTCATTATTATTATAGTGTTTGAAAAATCTACCTTGACACCATGACTATCTGTTAAAATACCATCATCTAAAATTTGTAGTAATATATTATAAACATCTTGATGCGCTTTTTCTATTTCATCAAGCAATATAACAGAATAAGGATTTCTCCTAATTTTTTGTGTTAATTGCCCTGCCTCATCGTATCCTACATAACCTGGAGGTGCACCTATAAGCTTTGATGCAGTGTGTTTTTCCATGTATTCCGACATATCTAATCTGATTAAAAATTTTTCGTCTCCAAATAACTCTCTGGTTACGGCTTTTACCAATTCAGTTTTTCCTACTCCAGTTGGGCCAACAAAAATAAATGATACGGGTTTCTTTTTACTTCTAAAATCTGTTCTATTTCTTCTTATCGCACTTGATAAAACTGAAACTGCCTTATCTTGCCCTACTATACTCTTATGAAGTCTTTCTTCTAACATTAATAATTTTTGTGTTTCTACTTCACTTATCTTTTGTACTGGAATTTTAGTCCACATCTCTATTACTTTTGCAATATCGTTATATGTTACTTCAACAGGTATATTTTGATTTTCATACTCTTTTAATTCCTGTTCAAGTTTACATTCTCGTATTTTAAGATCGGCTGCTTTTTGATAATCTTCTATTGAATCTGCCATTACTGCTGAATCTTTCTCTTCTTGAATAATCCTTAGGTCTTCTTTAACTTTTTCTAAATTCGCCAAATTTAAATTGCTCAAATTAGCACGAGAAGATGCCTCATCAATTACATCAATCGCTTTATCTGGCAAAAATCTATCTGTTATATATCTTTGAGATAAATCAACCGCACCTCGAATAACTTCATCTGAAATTTTTACTTTATGATAATTTTCATAATATTCCCTAATTCCATTTAATATCTCAATTGTCTCTTCTGCAGTGGGTTCTTCTACTAGTACGGGCTGAAATCTTCTTTCTAATGCTTTATCTTTTTCGATATATTTTCTATATTCTTCAAGTGTTGTAGCACCTATAATTTGAATTTCTCCTCTTGATAATGCAGGCTTTAATATATTGGCTGCATTCATGGCACTATCAGCTTCCCCGGCGGACATAATATTATGCAATTCGTCTATAACTAATATAACATTGCCCAATGATATAGCTTCTTCTAGTATTCCTTTCATTCGCCCCTCAAATTGTCCTCTAAATTGAGTTCCTGCAACTATACTTGTAAAATCTAACATATACACTTCTGCATTAAATAATTTAATTGGTACGTTTCTTTGAACAATTCTTTGTGCTAAAGCCTCTGCAATAGCTGTTTTTCCTACTCCGGGCTCTCCTATTAGAACAGGATTGTTTTTATTTCTCCTATTCAATATTTGAATAACTCGCTCTAACTCCTTTTCTCTTCCTACCACCAAATCAAGTTTATTTTCCTTGGCTTTCTTAGTCAAGTTAGTTCCATATGCATCCAAATATTTTTTCTTAGCACCATTTCTAGTCTTCACTCTAACATTGGAATTTATATCATCATCAGTCATGGAATCATTATTAGTAGAAAATCCGTTGAAAAATTTCATGTACATACCCTTAGACATATTATCATCTTCATCTTCCAAATTTCCAAAGCCCTCCATGTCCATTGTATTAAAAATATTTCCAACTTGATTATTTAAATCATCTAATTCTTCTTCAGTAACTCCGCTCTGTTCTAGTAATTGATCTACTGGCTTTAAGCCTTGTTTTTTAGCACACTTCAAGCAAAGTCCTTCTTGAACTTGCTTACCATTTATATATTTAGTAACAAAAATAAGAGCCATATTTTCTTTACACACTGAACATTTTATCATGATAAAATCTCATCTCCTTTTCTTAGCTAAACTGATCGTATGCTATCTAAGGACTTTATTGCTTAATTTATTATACAAATAAAGATAAGTTTTCATTCCTTTTTTCGAACAATCTTATGCTTTACTTTACATCTCGTAGGACACGTGTGTCGCAAGCTAACATACATTTTAGTTGTATTCTGGAATTTTAGTAGAATTAGGTTACTATCATTAGCCTTAATTACACACACTGTCCTTAACATAACATTACTCTTTTACTAATTTTCTATAACAAATCAAACAAACATTTGCATCAAATATGCAATACCTGCCCCCATAAGAGCTGTCAACGGCAAAGTTATAATCCATGCTATAACTATTTCTCTTACAACACCCCATCTAACAGCCGATGCCCTTTTTGCAGCTCCCACACCTAAAACTGATGTAGTTATAACTTGCGTTGTACTAACTGGAGCTCCAAAATGCGACATAGTCTCTATTATAACCGCGGCTCCTGTTTGTGCTGCAAAACCACCTATAGGCTGAAGCTTTATCATACTAAGTCCCATCGTTTTCATTATTTTCCATCCTCCTATAGATGTACCCAATGCCATGGCAATAGCACAAGCACATTTTACCCAAAGCGGTACATCTGCATCAGGACCCAAAATACCAGTAGATATTAACGCTAATGTTATTATACCCATAGATTTCTGAGCATCATTACTACCATGAGAATACGCAACAAAAGCTGCCGATATAATTTGAAATTTCGAGAACCATCTATTAACAAAAGCTTGTGTAAATGGTCGTAGTACTTCATATAATATCGACATCAACAAATATCCTATAAACAATCCCAATAACGGTGCTATAAACAATGGTATTATAACTTTTTGTACAACTCCACCATAACCTATCCAATTTACCACATCAACAGATCTAGCAAACACCATCGATGATCCAATTAATCCGCCTATCATCGCGTGTGACGAACTACTAGGAATAGCAAAATGCCAAGTAATAAGATTCCATATAATAGCTGCTATTAAAGTTGCTATTATAGCGTACTGGCCATTAGCTGCGCCACTTTTTATAAGACCCGCTGATATCGTTTTTGCAACTTTACTACTAATTAACGCTCCAACAAAATTTAGTATCGTAGCCATAGCTATTGCCTGTTTGGGCGACAAGACCCTAGTTGAAACAGACGTCGCTATCGAGTTCGCGGTGTCATGAAAACCATTAATAAAATCGAATAATAATGTTAATACAATAATAAAAATTAGGAACATACTTGATGTACTAAACATGTTTCATTACAATCCCTTCTATAATGTTTGCAACGTCTTCACAGGAATCTAGAATTTCCTCCAAAAAATTATAAATAGATTTCCATCTTATAACTTGCATAACATCTTTTTCGTGAGAGAATAAATCCTTCATTGCTCCCCTGAATACGTAATCTCCATCATTTTCGATTTTATTAATGTCTATTATTTTATTGTGAATTTTTTCTGTTTTCTTTTTCATAAATCTCAAATCTTCTATTAGAACTTCCAATTCTTTTGTAGCATCTATAACAAGCTTAGCTAACTCTATAGCCTCTTTTTTTATAGTGTCCACATTATACATCATAAACCTTTGTGCTGTCATTTCTATTTGATCAGTAATATCATCCAGCTCTTTTGCGATCAAATGTATATCTTCTCTGTCTATGGGGGTAATAAACGAAGCATCTAATTGTCTGAATACTTTATGCACTATTGCATCACAATCGTGCTCTATGACTTCTATACTTTTTATTTTTTCCTTCACGTTACTATAGTTGCTTACTAGATCAAAAAATAGCTCCGCTGCCTCCACATTTTTCCTAACAATCTCTACAAAAAAATCAAAAAATATTTCTTCTTTCGGTGTTATTCTAAACATAAAATTTACCCCTTCTTCTCCTGTTAATTACAGGTTTTTCTTCTGACCTGTTAATTATAAGATAATAATTTATTATTTGCAATTCTTATTTGCCTTAATTTTTACAAAAAACATTTTTTTTGGCTATTTTTACGACAATTTCAAAATATTAAATTGAATTTTTGTTAAAAATATATAATTTTTTACCCTCCGTTTTAACGTCTACAGCATCAAGAGTTTTTAATGACAATCTGCCTAGGTTTCTTTCAATATTAGTACCCGAATTTTTTGTGTCTTTTGATAATACCTTTACCATACTAATGTTTCCCATTTTTTGAGCTGCTAACAACGCAACTTGAAATCCTGTATTAGCTCCTTTGTCCAACAGAATATCTACAACATCTATATTTTGTGCTAGTACAGCTAATACTAAAGGTGTTACACCACTTGACCAACTTTTATTAACATTCACTCTTTTATTATCAATTAACCAATTCATTGTTTCTATATCTCTATTACAAATCGATTCTCTAAACAGTGTATATGGGCAATCTTCTAACGCTTGTAACATTTCTTCTGCTATAGATTTGATATTAATTCACTTTATTTCTTCTTTTAATGATTGGATATATCTTACAGATTTGTCCTTATAACATAATAACAAAGCCTCACTAAAGCCTTGGCAATCACCACTTCTTAAAAAAAATCTGACATTTCTATTTTTAAAAATTGATTCAATAAATTCTTTATTTTTTCCTTCTTTCTCTTTATCGAAGATGTCTAAATCAACAAAGTTATCAATGAGTAAATTAGTTAACTGTAAATTTTTATTTTCTATAGCAACCTTCAATGCATTAGTTCCTGAATTTGTTGTATAGTTTATATCGGCCCCCTTCTCTATTAAATATTTAGCCAAAACTTCATCATTATTTCGAACAGCTTTTATTAAAACGGTATCTCCGCCTAAGGCAATAATATTTACATCAGCTTTCCCCTTCTCTATCAATTCTTTTGCTATATCAAAATCTTTATTCTCTACAGCGTAAAATAAAGCTGTATTACCTAAAAAATCTTTTTTATTTACCTCTACATACGATTTTCCACTTAGTAAACATTCCACTACATTTAATCTTTTCATTTTAGTAGCTACCATTAAAGGAGTACCTTCACAAACACTTTTTTTCAACTTAGTATCGTTAAAATATCCTGTTCGATTCACATCCGCTCCAGCTTCTATCAAGCATTTTATTATTTCTGTATCTCCTATATAACAAGCTGCCACCAATGGAGTAATAAAGCTATTATTTGGATTTACAAGAGCCCCTTGTTCTAATAAATATATAACACCAGAAATGTCTCTTTCGATACAAGCATTTACTAAAAGATCATTTTTACTTCTGCCCATTTTTTTATCTTCAAAATTTTGTATTAAAACTGACATTTTTTGATTTGCATTTTCATCCTTAACCTCTGACACTTCTTGTTTAATTTCTTTTACAAACTTGTCTAAATAACTAACTACGCCACTATATTCTACATTTAATGCATAATATAACAAATTCAAACATGTACCGAATAATTGTACATCTTTTGTGTGAATTGCTGATCGCATCATAACAATTACGCTTGTACCATTAAGAACATCTTTCATAATATCTTTATGTTCTCCCTTAGATTCTTTATCTAAATCTATTTTTACAAAATTTTCTATTAACAATTTTATAAGCTGTACATTTTCATATTTAAAAGCCACATCTAATGGAGTTCCTACGTTGTAACAACTCTTGTTAATATCTGCCCCTTTAAGAATTAAATATTGTACAAATTCTTCTTTAAAATTTAAACAAGCTCCTATTAACGGCGTAATAACACAAACCTCATTCTTACTATTTAGCGCTAAAATCTCCTCATTTATATTGATATCTTTATCTAATAAAGTTTCCGCTGATTCAATACTTCCTTCTCTACATGCTTCCAATAATTCTTCCATATACATATCATTAGCCTTAGTAATATCTATTTTTCTTCTATGTAAAATCTTTATTGATTCCATATTTCTGCAATCCCATGCTTCTTCTAATAATCTTATAGCTTCTTTTTCTGGTATTTCATCAAAATGCTCAAGTTCACTTATCTCAAAACTATTTATTACCTTTCGCATTTTTTTTGCTTGCTGTTCATCATAAATATCTTTTACATTCTTTCTTACCCACTCTAAATACTTTTTTGTTTTAGTTGAATTTCTTTGTACTTTTTCATAATATGACAAAAGTATTGATCTAAGTTTGTTTGTATTCATTGATTCAATGCATAACCTTGTTTTAACTTCTACACTTGGTTGTTCTAAAATACTTTTTATTACAGGATTACTTATATTATCTGTTAATCTATATTCAGCAAAATTGTCCAATAAAAGCAAGGTCAAATTTTTGTTTTTATTTTTCAATGCTATATCCATCATACTATATCCATCTTTTGTCTTCTGGTTAACATTTGCTCCTTTTTCAATAAGTTCTTTCGTAAATAAAATATTCCCCTGTTCACACGCCATTTCTAATAACGAAGCCTCCATATTTTGTTTATTTAATTCAGGATTCTCTTTAATTAAAAATCTTATAGCAGACAAATTCTTCGTTTTACATGCGAACCTAAACAATCTTGTATAATCATTTCTCTTTGTGAATTTTATAAATTTAGCTCTAATATAAATTCCCACAAATTCAACTGAATTTCTTAATTTGAAAAACATGCGTTTCATAAAACTCCCCCTGCTTTCTAGTAACTTTTCTCTTTCCGTATCATTTTACGCCATTTACATTCTGTTGTCAATATGTTTTTAGAATTTTTTGTAACTTTTTGGTATAAAAGTGCTTTTGTTATACATTTATATATACCTTAAACTATACAAAAAATAAAATTGTTTATATTTTGTTAGTAACATATTTTTCTTCTTTTACATATATTATCTATTATTTCTTTTGAGGTGAAAATATGTGCGGAATAGCTGGAATTATGAATATTAAAGATAATATTTATACTAATTTGCCAATTATACAAAATATGACTTATGCTATTAAACACAGAGGTCCTGATGCATCTTCTATATGGGCTTCTAATCACGTACTATTAGGACATTCTAGGTTAATAGTTGTCGATCCTTATAACGGATCTCAACCAATGGTTATCAAAAAAAATAATAATACATATGTTATTACATATAATGGTGAAATTTATAATACTAAAGAACTTCGAGATGAACTTATGCGCAAAAATTATTCTTTTTTAGGAACATCAGATACAGAAGTATTACTAAGCGCTTATATCGAGTGGGATACCTTTATGTTAGATAAATTAAATGGTATATTCTCTTTTGCAATATGGGATGAAAACAAAAGAAGATTGTTCCTAGCAAGAGACCGTTTTGGGGTAAAGCCTCTATTTTATTTTTATAATGAAGATCTTTTAATCTTCGGTTCAGAGCTAAAAAGTCTCTTGTGTCATCCCGCAGTTAGCCCTATTATTGACAAAACATCCTTATCAGATATTCTATTTTTAGGCCCATCCAGAACTCCTGGATTAGGTATATTCAAAAATGTGCATGAATTAAAACCTGCTCACTATTTAACCTTTGATGGTTTTAACCTTACAACAAAAAAATATTGGAGTTTAATATCTAGGAAGCACAATGATTCTTTAGATGAGACGTTGGAAAAACTACGATTTTTAGTAAACGATTCAATCAATCGGCAATTAATTTCAGATGTTCCTTTATGTACTTTTTTATCCGGCGGTCTAGATTCTAGTATAATAACATCTGTTGCAGCTTCACAATACAAAAAGCAAAACCGTATACTACATACCTATTCATTAAATTTTACTGATAATGAGAAATTTTTTAAAGCAGGAAAATTTCAACCTAGTATGGATGACAAATGGATCGACATGGTAGTCCATAATTCCAATACCAAACACCACAAAATTACATTAAATGTAACCGAACAAATAGATAGTCTAGAAGATGCTTTAAATGCAAGAGATTTACCTGGTATGGCTGATATAGATTCGTCGTTGCTATTGTTTTGCCGAGAAATAAAGAAAGACTTTGTCGTGGCTTTATCTGGGGAATGTGCTGACGAAATTTTTGGTGGATACCCGTGGTATTTCAATGAAGATGTGTTAACTTCAAATCAATTCCCGTGGATACAGAAAAATAATGATAAGATAAATATCTTATCTCAAGATCTATTAAATCTTTTAAAGCCTGATGAATATTTGAATGCACGCTATGAACAAACTTTTAATGACATGCCAACATTTGAATTAGATGATATGATAACTGAAAAAAGAAGAAAAATGTTTTATTTAAATTATACTTGGTTTATGGCAAACTTATTAGAAAGAAAAGATAGAATGAGCATGTCATGTGGACTTGAAGTACGTGTACCTTTTTGTGATCATAGAATTGTTGAATATACTTGGAATATACCTTGGGATATGATGAAATATAATAATTCAGAAAAAGGTCTTCTTAGAAAAGCAATGGAGGGTATTTTACCAAAAGAAGTTTTATGTCGTAAAAAGAATCCTTATCCTAAAACATACAATCCACTATTTGAAGAAATATTAAAAAAACGATTACTTGACGTACTAAGTGATAGTTCCTCATATTTATTATCATTAGTTGATTACAAGAAACTACACAAATTATTAAATGCTGACTCAAACTATACATCTCCTTGGTATGGGCAATTAATGGCTACTCCACAGCTTTATGCTTACCTTATCCAGCTAGATTTATGGTTTAGAAAATTTAAACCTACCATCTCCATGTGACATTCTTTTCCTAAATAGCACAGAAGGAATTTTACCTCCTGTGCTCAAATTTCTAATCTAGATATATAATTTTGTTATCCTTATCAAGATATAACTTAACTCCAGTTCCCTTTCGATACAAATTTAAGTTCCTATTATTCGTCAATAAGTTTATATCAAAATATTCGCTTAATTTATATGTTTCGTATCCATTACCCGTATTTATTTTTAGTGAATTAACGTTTAATCTAGATGGAATAAATTCCTCTATTGTTCCAGATACTTGTGTATTTAATATCAACAAGTACTCATTCTTTCCCCAATAATCGCTTATTTTATACATTACTGTATAGTTACCTATATCATATATATCGGTTGTTTCTCCTATGTCTTCTCCTTCTTTTTGTATAACTACAGGTATATCATTTTTAAAGTTTATTGATCCTACCTTTGTGTGTAAATATGAGTTAAACCCTACTACGAACTCAGGTCGTGAGTAAACTGGATCCACAACAATTGCATATTCAAATCCTGTCTTTGTTTCGTTATACGTAAATATTAGTGAAGAATTATATGTTAGAAGATCTGCCACCTTTTTATATTCTATCTTTGAACCGTTATAGTAATATGTTGGTCTGCTTGGTAATAACATAACTTCATTATTCCCATATGTCACTTTTTGTCCATCTACGTTTCGTACAGTTATCTCTAGTTGATTTTTTTCTTTTTCTCCCAAACGTACTATTGTATCGCCATCTACTATTGCTTCATACTTTGCACCAAGTTCTAATTCGCCCAAAGTATCTAAAACATAATATATACCACTGTCTGTTAATACCTGATTGTTTTCATATATATCAACACTTCTACTATTACCCAATATTCGTAGTTTCTGATACTTTCCACTTTTTAATCCCTTATCCATTATATCTACTACTTTTCCGTCATATCCAAATATCAAACAAACTTTGTCAGATATATCATATCCATTTCTACTATTTGTTATTTTGCTAAGTGGCATATACTTACTTATATTGTATGTTACATTATCAACTTCTATTTGAGATGGCGTAGATTTAGTTGGTAAAATATTTGTCAATTCTCCTTGTACATTCTCATGTATAGCTTCATAATAGCTTTCTGTACCAAGATAACTTTCTATTTTATACACAACATCTCTATTTTCCAATTCATCCTTTGAAATATATTTGCCATCCTTTAGAATAGTTACACCATTTAAATCAAAATCATCTAGCACTCCTTCTTCTATGTTATCATTAACAATATGTGGTGTACTATATACTGGATCTACAACAATTACCGCATTTATTGTTATATTGTTCTTGTCATCGTAAGTATATATCAATACCGAATTTCTTTTTATTACTTGATCCAATTGTGTGAAATCTATTTTTACGCCATTATAATAATAGGTATTTTTCTCACTTAAAACTGTAGCTTTTATTTTATTTCCATCGCGATAACTTAGATTACCATCTTTATAGTCATATACTGTAAGCTTTTCCACTCTACTATCAAGATTTATCGCTTTTACAACAACATTATTCTTTATAACAAAATCATATTTTTCTCCTAAATTAGTATTGTACACACCGCCTTTTTTATCCAAAATACCATTTTGAGATGTTATTATTTGATTACTTTTTAGATTGTCATTTGTTACTGTGTTTCCAATTATGATATCCTCTACGTATATGTCATACTTTTTAGCAACAGTTATATCACTATTCTTAGGCTTAGCATTTAAAAAATTGTCCAGAATATAAGCCATTTGGTCTCTTCTAACTTCAGAAAATGGATTTATATTAAGATTTTTTGTTATTTCTAAATCGTTAGCTTTGTTAATATAATTATTAGGCCAAACTCCAACCAAATCATTATCAGTGTATCCTAGTGTTTTTACCAAAATAGTACATACCTGTCCAAATGTTATGTTTTCCTCTGGATAAAATAGGCCGTCTGTTTTCCCTGTTATTAGACCATGAGCATATGCTTCATTTATATATCCTACTGACCATCTATTAACCTCTACATCACTAAACACAGACTTGGACCTATTCATTAGTGCATTAACCTGCAAATTTAATATACGCACTATGATAGTCGCAAATTGCTCTCTAGTTAGTTTCCCTTCAGGTAAAAATTTATTTCCACCTACTCCA
>JAGCXC010000026.1 GCA_017961515.1 Clostridiales bacterium
AGCATCCCAATTTTAGATAAACACACTTGCCGATGATGGTTTTCTTGTTGTTTTTCTAGGTTTTTTAGTCCACGCAATAATGCCGCTTGTTGTTCTGCTATTGATGGTTCTTTTTTCTTTTTATGTCTTTTACCAATTCCAAGTTTTAGTTTTTCTTCTTTTTTTATTTTTTCCCTTGTATATTTTATTTCAGAGTTTACACCAGACAAATAAGATGTTCCCAACTCACCAGAAGCTATTTTGTAAAGTATTTTGTTGACTTCTTTTCTTAATTCTGTTTGATTACCGTTTTCATCATACATCAAATCCATATTTTTATTATATGTAGTATGACAATGACGCAACTTGGCAATCTTCTTGTTCAATAAAAAATTATTATCTACCGACATTTATTTCAACGCTTCTGTTATTGTGGTGTTTGTTTATCCTCTAATAAGTATTTCATATCTGAGTTTTCTAATCCATATTTCATCAATTCGTTTATAGTAGCCCAACAAACACAATCTTTCGGAATATCTTGCCCTTGATGCATTTCTCTAAATATAACATGTTTTTTGTCGCTCATATAAACAATTCCACACCAATGTTCAATTTTATCTTCAGGGGTATGCCAAATAAACTTCTTCCTTGTCATCAGTCGTTGCTCCTTGTTTTTCTCCATAATCTGGGTTCTTTAAATCCACCATAACCACTCCACCATAAACCTTTTTCGTACTTTTGTGCTTCTTCCATTGCTTCTTTAAATGGTTTACATTCTTTTCCACCATTATACCACCAAGCATAACCTTCTGTAACCATTCTATAATTCAATGTTCCGGTATAATCCCATTCAATATTCCAATAGTATTCTTGACACATACCAAGAATTCTACCATATACATCTCTTTTAGTATATTCACAGATGATTTCTTTGTTTCTAACTGTTTCTAACAATACTTTCTTGGCATAAAATCCACAATCTGTTTCATTATCTAAACAATATTGAATTTTACCACGATATGAGCTTTCTGGAGTATCAATACACTGTAATCTAATCTTTTCTCCATTTATCTCAATCGTATCACCATCAATCACTTTTGCTTTACCTTTGATGGTGTCCGCATAACAATAACTAGCAAACACAATGGAAATAAATAATAAAATCAAAATACTCAATACTTTCTTCATTTTAGTCCTCCATTTTTTCTATCATTTCAACAAACTCTAATTGATCCTTTATTCTATCACCTTCTTGTTTCGCATATTGAACCACATCTTTTTTTACGTTTTCAACAACCAATTCCATAAACTCTTCTGCATGCTTCTGTAAAAATTCAACTATACAGTCTTGTAATACTTCAGATGATTGCTCACTTATTCTACCAACATTTTCGTTTTTATTTTCTTTGGTGTTGAAAAATGATATACCAAGACTCGTGTTCATCTTAATTGTTATTGCTTCATTTGGTATCAGATATACATTATTGGAACTACCACCACAAATTTTTATATCATACCATTTTTTATGTTTTTTATATTCAGACATCACAGAGTTTAGTATTTTGTATGTTTTATGTCTCTCTTGAAGATTGTATGGATTAGTATAAGTTGGCATAACAGTATGATAACCAAAATCATGAACACTTGGATAGGTAAGCGAACTAGCATCTATACTATTACTAGCACTGGTACCGGCAGCTGTTACATAATTATTACGATTTACTACTATTGATCCAGTTGTATCTGGTATTGTTCCATCATCAACTATTGTACCAATTTGACCAGTTATATTACTAAACATACCTTCTCCTTTATTTTTGGTGCCCTTGACAGGACTTGAACCTGCAAGCATATTTCAGCATTGGTTCCTAAGACCAACGTGTCTACCATTCCACCACAAGGGCATAACTCTGGCACTCCCGAAAGGATTCGAACCTTCAACCTGCGGATTAGAAATCCGATGCTCTGTCCAGTTGAGCTACGGGAGTATTTCTACTGCTGTACCTACTTTTACTAAACTATTGATTTCAAGTATTTCTTCTTTGGTCCAAACAGTAATGCAACCCAAACTTCCTTCTTTTGGTAATCCCTCAATCCAGCTGTGAATACCAATTGAATCTCCCGCATAACAACCCAATTCTTTTGCTTTCTTTAAATCTTTAGCTTGTGGATAATCTAAAGCTAAAAATTTATGATATTTAGAATCTCGTTTTTCTGTAATGTGATATGTACCTTCTGGAGTTTTTTTATCACCATCACAGTGTTTTGCGCCTTTATTTTTACCGACACGAACTTTATATGATTTCACCTCTCTATTGCAATCATCATATAATATCATTGTCTTTTTAGATTTTTCAACCACAATTTTAGTTACATCACCACGACAATAATTACCCGCAGCTGTATTTACTAATTGTTGAGTATAAAGCATATTGTAAGTCATATAATCTGATTTTGCCATACCCATACCAGCAATCAAAAATATAATAGCCCAAAAGATCAATAATAATGTTAGTTTAGTTTTGTTGGTTATATCTTTCATTTTTTCACCTCTTTACACTATCATTATAACATGTTTAATTATTATTACCACCAAAAACCTTCATATTGATCAGCAAAAAGTCTCAATCCTTCTTTTCTACTAGCCCAAACTAAATCATCAGCATCTATTATGGCTCCTGGTCTATAATTTCTCCATGTTCCAGTAGATTCCCATATTTTCTTTTTTTCTTCATACGTTTTTGCTTTATCTATTCTTTTATTTATTTTATCTGCTGTTGGTTTCCATTTCTTTTGCCAAGCATCCCAATCATCGCCTTCTAATTCCATATCATCAAAAGTGGCCTGAACCTTATCTAAAATTTCACACCATCTTTTCTTTGCACGTTTCCAGCATCTATGTTCTTCAGCCCTATTATCAATTCTACCCCATCTACTATTCCACTTATAACCTTTAGCTAATGATTTGTCCCGTTCTTCTGATAAAATCCAACCAGGTAAACTACCACAATCTCTAGCATAATGATTAAACATTCTAAATCTTGGCGCTATCAGTTTAGTCAAAGAATAATCTAAACTCCAAGTCTCCGATTCATCAAAACCATATTTATAACGATCATGCAACATAGTCCAATAGGCTTTTGAAGTAATTAGTCTACCGTGTTTGTTTGATAATAGTTTGCGTATACCTTTATTCCAAATTTTATACCAAATATCTTCAAAAATAGACTTTATGCGGCGGTATATCATTTTAGTCTCCTATGATTTTGTTCAATACTTTGTTATCTAATTTTCCAGTTTGCCAATCATAAACACAATTCAACATTTCTTTTGGTATTCCTTGTTTCTTTTCATGATTACTAATTCTCAAAGTTCTACCATCACCCATATCAATATAACTAGAGATCAAAATAGGTTCTTCACATTCGATCTTCAACATCTTACCCCTATATCTGTGCATCTGACCTTTCTTGAACCACGTAGTCTCAACCCTAGCAAAAGGAATATCGGTTTTATCCAGTACTTCTTTTACCACTGAGTCATGCATCGATAAATATTTCTGTATGTTTACTTTCATTGTTTTCATGATTTATATTCTACCACATTTAATAATATTTGCCAGATAATTTTACTAATGAATCCAAAAAAGTTAAAAAGTCATAATTACCAGTTTGTTTTATGCGTCTTTCTATTCTTTCACACATAACAGGAGCAGTAAAAGCATGTAAACCTCTCATCACTACCGCTTTACCTATTACATATTCTGAGTCTTTTGCATACTCTGGACACTGAATCCCAAACAATATCATATCATCACTTAGATAGTGGTTCAAACATATCCATAAATCTTCACCACCGACTTTTGTTTTTCTCCATGTGCAAGTTAGAGAGGGATGATGTTCTTTGAGCCAGTTTTTGACATAAGATCTTCTCCACTCCATCAACTCTTTACCAGTATCAAAATTAGGTTCTTTTATTTTCATTTCATCAACTCTCTCATTGTTTCAAATTCTTCTGCTGTTGATGCCCTCCAAATACAGTAATTAGTATCTTTATAATGACACATTTGCATAATCTTTAGCAACCAACTTGTGTCATTACTGCTAATAGAACCAACATATAAAGTTTTACCTTTTTGTGAATATGGAAACTTTATGATCCAATCACCAAAACCGCTTTTTTTTATTTCACATTGACCATAGAAATTTTTTAGGTTCAGCGATATTTCTTCATTACCAAAAGCTTTATATATGCACTTAATTCTATTTATTACTTTATCCATTTTTCTACAATACGATTTTATGCTTTTTTTACTAATTTCATTTCCATCAAAATAAAAAACAAAATAACGACAAAACTTAAAATCTTTCATCCACTTACATTCTATTCTTGGAAAAATAACATATCCACAAGCAGTTACGCTACCAAGTTTAGTACAAGAATAATTGCCAAATTCTAAATTATATCTATTCTTTAAATATTCAATAAGATCTAATACATTTCTTTTTTTTGCAATATTGTTTTTAGCTTTTTGTAATATTTGTTCATATGGATTAATTAGACTAATTTCATTATATAAAAACATAGATAATACTTGTTTTTTCAGCATTTCTACTTTTTGTTTGCTTTTTATTGTTTCATATTCGTAGCATAATTGTTTTGTGGCAAATCCACCGACCAATTTGGTATCACAAACCTTAGCAGAAACAGGCCAATTACCGTTTTCAGATTTATAAGCAGCAACCAAGTCCTCACCCAAATCTTGGTTTACTTCATCTATAATATCAAAAACGGTCATGAATTCTTTTTTCATTTCTATCCCATCATACCACTTTTAATTATTTCTCCAAACGAATTATTACAACCTTCTAAGCTTTTTTCCCAATCTGCCATGCTTCCTGTATCGCTTGCATATTTATAACACTCAAAATCAACTTCATTCAATTGGCAAACAAAACCAATAGCATAACCTTCCATGTCAACTAAATGAAACGATAATCCTGTCCAATCTTCTACAAAACTGTCCCCTGTGCCTAAAACAACTTCACCACCTAGATCTAATTTATTGACTTTACCATTTTTTATATCAAAGTCTCTTTCTACTATTTTACCAATTTTAAATATCTTATGGCATAATTCTTCATTAGAGCACCCAGCAGTTCCAATGTTATATATCTTTGATGGTTTGTATTTATCTATAATGTATTGTGTAGCCATTGCAGCTCTTATCTTACCAACACCACTATAAACAATATTAACTCCTGGCATATAAAATTCTTCTTCACATGCCACAACAAACCATACATCACTCTTTTTATTTTGTCTTTTTACTAACATATCAATTCCTCACCGCTTATTAGTTCACACATACTATAAAAATCTTCTATCTCTGTCTGGTCAATAACAAAAATAACCTTCTTTGGATCCTCTATAACATTATGCCAGATCTTTCTCATTTTCTCAAACCCAGGACATTTTAGCTGACCAACCCTATCATAGTCATCTCGGTTGTAATGCATGTAACTTCCTCCTCCACCACCTCCACCATAGAAATTATACATATACGTGCCTGATGAAAGATATTCTGGCGTTATGTCTGGAATATAGTATTTGTCGATTTCTAAACATATTTTATCCAGCTGATCATCAATCTTACCATTCATCACAATATTATTTAAGAACAGTTTGTAAATCTTATATCTTGAATGATTTTTATATTTTTTCTCTGCTGCTTCATACTTCTCCCAAAATTCATCTATATCTTCACCAATATCTAAAGCTGGCAAAACAATAAAATCATAACGTGGAAGTAAAACAGGTTCATCATAAAGTCTAACAACATCATAAAGTTTAGCAAATTCATCATTCAATTCTGTTTTTGCCATTATCCTAGCCTTTACGTGTATGATGTTTTCCTTGATTCTTTTCTTTTTTCTATACATTTTATCAAGAATATAGGACACCACACAGAAAACAGATACATAAATAGACACAAACAATATTCTCATTACCGATCTCCCCTTATAAGATTTATCATGGTTTCTATTTCTTCATATGTACCATTTATTTCCAGATGCTCAGATGATAAGAATGAACTTTGGTCTGGTATTACTTCACCAATTTTTTCAATCCACTCCATTTCATTGTTTCTCCATATATTCCAACTAGGGAAAGTAACAGTATATGAATCATCTTCGTGTCTATCTATTTCTTTTCTACACGTAATCCCTACATCGGTAAACAACTTGGCAACTCGGATAATATCTTCTTCTGCTTCAATTCTTTCCAAAAAGTCGGTCACATCTCCCATAATCAAATCATCTTCATCGGTTAGAATTATTGGTTCTGTTTCTGACCAATTCAAATTACTTAACAAATACATAGGACTATTTTGAATTACTTCACTTACCCTTATGTTTTCTTCGCCAATATCACCTTGAACACTAAAACAGGTATAACAAACATCATTTATAAATCCCCAGTGTTCTTCAATCTCTTTATTTATTTTTTCTGCAGCCTGTACTTTTTTATCTAGATGTTTCAAATAGTTATAGACATTTTGATATTTTCTACCACCAATAGTGTCAAATAACGAAATCTTGATGGTAGATATAAAACAATCAGCCCAATCACGACAATATAATTCTAACTCATCTTTATATTCTTTCTTGCCACTTTTTACAATTCTACCCTTAGCATTACCAAAAAGCACATAATTATGATTATCTATGCTTTTTATACCAATACGGCAATCATAAAAGCCACATTCATCATCTTTATAAGAATCAAAAATTGTGTGTTTAGGATTACTATCTCCAAACACAGCTGAGTTCAATAACTCTAATATTCTATCTTTTATTGTCATGTGTTACTCTCCATTTACCCTTACTATAACACATTTTAATTATCTTGACAAGTGTTTTATACCAACAACTCTTCAATAACTTCTTTTAGGGGAACCAATTTAGCTTTTCTATTTATGGCCATTCCCCAATCATCATATCTATCTAAGTAATCTTTTTTTTCAACATAATTCTTTTTAGCTTCTTCCCATGTATTTACAGCTTCTGGATTACTCATTGGTAGAAAATATATTAGAGATCCTTCATATTTAGTAGCTCCAACAATGTATTCTTCTTGATCTAATGAAAGCACACAATGATACCAAACGATGTCGCTTACGTTATCTTCTCTGCAGTCTAAAGGCTTAAAAACAATATTGTACCATTTCATTTCAATAACCACTCCAAAGCCCATTCATCTGTCCAATATATCCTTTTTATTATATCATCACTACCAATATCCATCAAAATATATTTATCACATTGCTCCATTTTATCTTTTCCGGCACCCAAATAATAGATCTCATCCTTCTTTTCGGTGCTAACTTTATAAAATCTATCCTCAACTTGTATGATTTTCCACTTACCAAGCCTTTTTACCATAACTGAATTGAAAACCTTTAGATCAAACCAACAACCTATACCAGCATCCGGACCATTTTCTAATATAGCCCGATTGAAGTTCTTATCTAAACAAATACACTTGGCCAGTATCGTTATCATTGTACCAATCTCATTATAGTCTCTAATTCCTGTGCACTTTCTACATATAACTTATTTCTACTGTTAAATAATACCGATAACCCTGGATTTATGTCTGCTATACTAAAATCTAAACTGTAATTGAACTTGAAACAGTATTTACCAGTGCCAGGATCTTTATGTAATGTAAAATAACGACCATATATCACAGAAGGAAGAGCAACATTACAAAATACATCTCCAACTTTATATAATTCGTCATCTATGTTATTTATTGCTTTTATTTTATCTTCCAATGTATCACAAGAATAAACACAAGACTTCAATAAATGGTCAATTAAAGATTTATTATAGTCTAAATCAATATATTCTGTTGCACAACCATCCTTAACGAATCTATCAAATTTTATTCTACCTCTACCTTTTTCTACCAACTTTTTATATTCTTCAGTGCCCATTATTGTTTGTATTTGTTCTATGACGTTTTTCCAGTTCTGAAGCACACCACTATATGTAACTTCTTCTTCAGGTTTAATTTTTCCATTTTCCAAAGTAAACATAACACCAAATAATTCTAGTTTATTCATGCTCATTACAGCACAACCAAAACACAAACCAACTCTAAGACCAATATCCATCCAAATAGTGGTATCCCCCTGTGAAGCAATCTCATAGTCCTGCCTCATCAAATCAGAGTTTATATATTCCTTCAAATCATGAGAAAATTGCTTTATATGACTCATTCTAACATCTCCAACATCATATCTAATACCTCTGGCCCCTCATAACACATAGATAATTCATTTCCTTTAGATTTACAATCCTTTTTTTCGCATATGTTGGCTAATTTACTGCCTTCATCCCAATCATATAACCAATATTTACCTTTTAGTATTAGTCTATCCCCCTTGATTCTAAAATATCTAAACCAATCCATAGTTATTCCGTGCTTTGCTAATATATGTACAACTTCCAACCATTTTAAATATTCTAACGCACCATTTTTACCTTTCTCAACAACTCTATGTAATATATTCAAAAGTCTTTTACTGTCTAAATATATGCAGTTGGTCCGAAAATAATATCCAAATAAATAGTCATAACTCATATCTTCAAACATTAGCCTTATTTTTAACTTACTGCCATCCACATAACTATATATTTCTTTGATTTTATATTTAGATAGTATTATTTTATGCTTTTCTATGTATCTTTTGGCTTCTTTTATGTCCTTGCCAACAGTTTCACTCAATTCTTCTATCTTATCAATTATCTTTTCTTCACCATATTTCATCCAGTTGGCTAACTCATGAAATGTATAATTACCACCAACATTATGCAAATAACCTTTACCTAGAAAATAAAAAGTCCCATAATAGACATGAACAACACCCTCAGGAAGATCCCATAACCATCCTAAATCTACATTACTACTAACTTTTCTGTCTTCTTCAAGTCTTTCCATGCCCATTATTATACCATATTTAATTACTATTTCAATAATTCTTCTAGTATTTTTCTTATATCTTCTTCTACTTCTACTCTGGTTACAAATTCATCTTCACCAGTCCTCCACATAATAATAAAGTTTCCAACCACCATAGACCTTATCTTATTTTCATACATTAGTTCTACTCTTTCTTTCCATGTTATTTCTCTGTCTGATATGTATTCTATAATGTTACAGCCCTCTTCAGTATGCCCGCTAATACATCTCCACTCAGTAGCCAAATCACCAAATATTATCTTTTCTTCACACCAAATCATTTTCATCATCGTAATAATTCCTCTATAATATCATCTACTTTATCATAGACTCGTTTTACAATACTATCTTCATCCAAATCTGCTAATATATATTCTCGCTTATCATATACAAAACATTCTTTCTCACTATAATAAGCTACCCTAAATTGCTCACCAACAGTACAATCAATCCTTTCTCTCCCCCAATAGCCTATATAACTTCTCCTTTGATCCCCATTCTTCCAAATATGATATACAATGTGATCACACAAAAATAAAATCCTACCAGTCCATATATCAGCCATAACTCTACTCCAATAACCAGTTTACATATTCATTCACACCATAATCACCATCACAAAAGTCCCCATTATCAACTAAATATCCACCAATTATTCCACTCTTTATCTCACATACTACTCTATTGTTTTTACTGCTCTTTTTGTGATTATTCCTAAAACAATAACCTATATAACCTCTCCCGTCTTTCCATAATATCCAACTATCACACTCATACCATATACCTTGCTTCTTTGTCCCCTTGATTAAATGATACCAACAGCCACCTTTACCCCAGTCCTGTATCGCATCATATTCCCAAAAAAGATTCAAAGTGTCATAATCCCTCATCTTATTCCCCTAACAAAGCAGTCAATTTATACTCATCAGACTCTATTATGTTGGCTATTATGTATTTACCCTTTTCACTAGTCTCCATCAAAATAACATATAACCAGCCTTCACCTTTTTCCTTAAATTGTAATAAATGACCATAACCACTACCAAACCTTATCCCATCATTTATCCCCATGTAACCACCAACGTATATGTAAACCCTACCAATATCCCTCTTATTACTGTGGATAAAATACTTCTTCTTGTTTCGATCATACCCTTCAAAAGTCCAACCATAATATCTTACTAATACTCTTCTCATCTTAGTAACTCTTTTGCTATAGCTTCTTTTTCCTCTACTATACTGTCTACTTCAAAATATATTAACCCATCTTCTGCCTTGTTTTTGTGCCAGTAAACCAATATATAGTCATTTACCTCCCTACATCTGTCCTTACGTAAACTCCCCACAATCATATACTCGCCTTCTTCTACTATTATATTTACACCATTCTTTACACAATTATATATCCCATCTTTGACAAATTTACAGTATAATAACCCTCCAACCACATTACCTGGCCTTTCTATAATCCCTAAAAATCCGTCCTCTATTATCATTTTACCTTACCACTCTAATAAATACTCTAATAACTGGTCCGTCTCCCATATAACATCTTCAACAAAAAACTCAGCCCTACCTTCTTCCCCATGACCTATTATTATTACATACTTACCATATTGCCTAAACCCATCCTCTTGTTCTAAATCCTCAAATGAATCCCCACTAATCATATAATACCCTTTCTCAGCAAATAACGCCATATCTTTGTACTTAAACCCAAAACTTCTGCCCATGTCACCATATATACGCACTAAGTCACATAACAAAAATATAGTCTCATACTTCTTCATTCCAGTATCTTCTCTATAATTTTGTCCATACCAGTTACTATCTTCTTTACTGTGTCTCTCTTACTTATATATACTAAACAATCACCTATATATTTACCAGCCATGTCATTTTCATCATCTTCATATTCATCTCCATCATCAGTACCAGAATAAACTAAATACCCACCAATCTCAAAACCTACATTACACTTATCACTAAAATATAAGCTAATGTCATCGTACTTCTTTACATCGGTTACTAATATTTTCTTTACTGTCATTATACACCCTTTACATATATACTATACCATTTTTAATTCTAAACTCAACCCTTAATTGAAACATGATATACTTAAACCAATAATAATATACTAGACTCTCCATTGTGGACTTATCGCTGTGGACTCCCTTATACTAGACTAGATGATCAAAGACTGCCAAAGACTATTGCAAGGACTCATAAGGACTAAAAATCTCCAAAGACTATATAAGGACTTGTTGCACTGTTAACTGGTTGTGTGTTCTGGTATAAAGCCCTTAAAGGCGTTTTTTTAGTATATACTTTTTAAATCGGTGTTTTTTTGCGTTTTAAGGCGTGTTTTTTGTTTTTTGGTATAATATAAAGGTATAAAAAACAAGCCCTTTAAAAGCCCGTTTAAATTGCGTTTATTATAGTTTAAAATTTTTCTTTAATAGTATAATATAAAGGCAATAAAAAAGTATATACTTAATTTTTCTTGTGTTTTTTTTGTTTTGTGTTATTCTATACCTTGTCAAGAGATAAGACCTTGACTTTCAACCGCCCGCCCGCCCGACTTGACCCGAAAGGGCTTGACTTGACGAAAAGAAAAATCTGTCAAGTTATTATTATAAAGGGATAGACGCAAGTATATACTTAAAAGTTCTTGCGTTTTATTTCGGTTGTGTTATAATGGTTGTGTCAAAAGATAAGATTTTGACCATTATAGAAAGAAAGCAGATAGCAGATAAAAACGATTGTGTTGGTATGATTGTTTTTGCCTGCTATTTTTCGTTTATAGTAGGGCAAAACAAAAGGGAGTAGAATATATGAAAAAGAAAAGCATAAAAGACCAGATAGCAGATTTGTCTAATTATGGGTTGATATATGCCTGCGATTTGAAAGACCTAGCGAAAAAGTTGAATAAAGACCCGCAAGAATTAGAGGACATTGCGTTAGATATGGGGTTTAATGTTGAGGGTTTATTTGACGATTAGGTTTAGGTCTATGTGCGGTGCTAGTAGATACTATATGTGCTATTAGCGGTGCTAGTCCAGTATATACTAAAAGAAAGGGGGTGGAGATATGTAGTGGGTAAGTATATACTAGTGTTGCTATGCTATGAGCGGCGCTAGTAGGGTAAAAACAACATAGCAAAAAATCAAACATCAACTAAAAAACAAAAAGGATAAACTATGCCAAGAGCAGATTTGACTAAAACACCATACGAAAAA
>JAGCXC010000027.1 GCA_017961515.1 Clostridiales bacterium
CTTTTCATCTTCCCACCAATTCAATATGGTTATCTTTTCGCCATCGACTCCCCACCCTTCTAGATAACTCTCTATTCCCAATGGTACCACGTACTTTTTAACTTTGTTATCTATTTTCTTTATTGTTTTATAGTCTAAATGATCATAATGATCATGAGAAATTAACAACACATCTATTATTGGCACATCCTCCAGTTTTATAGGTGATTCGTTAAACCTCTTTACTCCAATAAAACCAAATGGAGAAGCATACTTAGTCAAAACTGGGTCTATTAATATATTCTTCTTATCCATCTGTATCATAATACTGGAGTGCCCTAGCCATGTAATAGTAACTTTATTCCTTTGCGGTTTGGGAAACTTTTTTATATTGCATATAGGAATTTTTTTTGTGGGCACAATCTCATGTGATTTATTTAAGCCATACTTAGGTTCCTTAACTATCGTATCCTCTATATTATGAAATTTATCTTCATAATATAAATTACTTTTTTTCGCATACTTTTCTCTTCTTTCTTTATTTGGGATCTTTCCTATGCTAGGATAAAAAAACACAAAACCTCTTATTAAGCTGATAAAAGCTACCAGAACTCCTATCAATACGCAAAAAATTTTTAACATACCTTTTACCATATATAATTTCCCTCTCTATTAAATTCTACCACTCTCTATTATTCCTCCACCAACCACAACATCTCCATCATAAAACACAACCGCTTGTCCTCTAGTAATTGCTCTTTGCTTTTCATCAAACTTAGCTATAACCCGTCCATCCTCTAATGGATAGATAACTGTAGCTGCCTCCAAAGCCGTAGATCTTATCTTAGCTGTAACTCTATACGGCTCGCGTAAACTTTCTATGGATATAAAATTCACATCCCTTGCCGTCAATCCTTTACTAAATACCTTTTCTTCTTCTCCTAACACTACTCTATTATTTTTTGCATCTATATCTACAACAAACATTGGCTTGCCAAACGTAATCCCTAATCCTTTTCTTTGACCTATAGTGTAATTTGTAATACCCTTATGCTTTCCTAGCACTCTTCCGTTGGTATCTACAAAATCTCCTACTGGGTTACTCTTCCCCGTATAATCCTCTATAAATTTTCTGTAATCATTATCTGGTATAAAACATATCTCCTGACTATCCGGTTTATCCGCTACCAATAATCCCAAATCTTTTGCTATCTTTCTTATCTCTTCCTTAGTGTACTCTCCATTAGGCATAAGCGTCCTTGATAATTGCTCTTGTGTAAAATTATACAGCACATACGTTTGGTCCTTTTGACTCGTTGCGGATTTTTTTAATTCATATCTTCCTGTAGTACTATTATATCCAATTCTTGCATAATGACCGGTAGCAATATAATCAACTTCCATAGCTTTTGCCTTATTCAATAATGCATCAAATTTCAAAAACTTATTACACATTATACATGGGTTTGGTGTACATCCATTGCGATATTCTTCCACAAATGTATCTACAACCTTCTCCTTA
>JAGCXC010000028.1 GCA_017961515.1 Clostridiales bacterium
GATGCTTTTACTGTAGGAGCAAGTTCTTCATTATTAGAGGAATGTAAGAAGAATACAAATGATGATACCATATTAAGCTTATTAAAAATGGGTTGTGATGTAAATGTGAGAGATGAAGATGGTAGTACACCATTAATGATAGCATGCGAAAATAAAAATGCGACAATAATAAAGGAATTGATAAAAATAGGTGCAAAGGAAGAAATAGAAGACAAAAAAGGAATGACAGCATTAAAGATACTTGAAAATAAAAATGATAACCTTCTTATGAATATATATTTAGATGCAATAGAAGAACGTAAAAAAGGCTATGCTTTTAAATTTGGTGGATTGAATTTATAATAGGGTTTAAACCTTTTATGCAGTGTATTGTGTAGTAGGTTATTTTTATCCTTCTTTGGTTAAAATGATATTTAGTATATGGGAGAATAATTTATTTTAGGACATTTTCTCATTTCAAAAACTTGTTTTTTTGCTTGAGCTATTATATAATTGTAAACAGAAAATGTCAATATAAATTAAGGAGGGGTGGTGCGCTTCATTGATGAAGCCTTGCACCAGAGAGCTATGGAAAAGAAAAGAGTTATTTTAACTGGAGATCGTCCAACGGGATGTTTACACTTGGGCCACTATGTGGGTTCATTAAAGCAGCGTGTTGTATTGCAAAATGAGGGACAATTTGATGAGATAAATATATTAATTGCGGATGATCAAGCGTTAACGGATAATGTTGATAATCCCAAAAAAATTAGAGATAATATTATTAATATAGTTTTGGATTACTTATCAGTGGGACTTGATCCTAAAAAGGTAAACATGTGTGTGCAGTCGGCATTACCGGCATTACATGCATTGACGTTTTATTATATGAATTTGGTATCTACTGCAAGATTGTCACGTAATCCGACTGTTAAAGCGGAAATAAAAATGCGTGGGTTTGAGGATGAGGGTTTGCCAGCTGGTTTTTTTGCATATCCTGTGTCTCAGGCAGCGGATATTACTGCATTTGATGCTACACTTGTGCCTGTGGGAGAGGATCAGCTGCCTATGATTGAGCAGACAAGAGAAATTGTAGAAAAATTTAATCGTATATATGGGGATACATTAGTTTTGCCTGATGTATTATTGCCGCAGAATGAGTCTGCTAGGCGTTTGCCAGGTGTAGATGGAAAAGCCAAAATGAGTAAGTCTTTGGGCAATTGTATATATTTATCAGATGATTCGGAAACAATAAAAAAACAGGTAAATGGCAAAATGTTTACTGATCCCACTCATATAAGGATAGAAGATCCAGGACATATAGAGGGAAATGTGGTTTTTGCATATCTTGATGCACTGTGCGAAGACGATCACTTTAAAGAGTATTTGCCTTGTTATAATAATTTAGACGAAATGAAGGATCACTACAAAAAAGGTGGATTGGGTGATGGTGTGTGCAAAAAATTCTTAATTAACGTATTAGAGGAGACACTTAATCCAATTCGTATAGCCAGGAAAAAATGGAGCAGGGACATAGACACGGTTTATGATATATTGCGGGAAGGCACGAATGTTGCAAGAAATAAGACTAATGCCACTTTGGCGCGGGTTCAAGAAGCTATGAATATAAATTATTTCGATGATAGAAGTATTGTTAGTGAGTGGAAAAGAATTATTTAAACATATAAAATCAAGAATGGGGGCTTATTGAGTTAAGTCCCCGATTTTTTATCTAAAATTTAGCGATTGTGATTCACGAGAAGGAATATTATTGACGATACTATATGACACACAAGACTAATATGACAAATCAATTAGCAACCATTCTATAATTTCAACATAATTTGACAATAAGTAGGGAGGTGTTCTTATGAAAAAGAACAATATTGTTTTTGTTCTAATATTTTGTGTACTGACATTTGCATGCAATTTTGTATATGCAGACGAAGAGATAGTTGGGGTTTGTGAGTCGGAATATCAAAAAGAGGTAGAGCGTGTAAGTGCACTGGTAACGCCGTCTACGGTTTATGCAAAAGTCTTGAATAATGTATCTGGATTACAAAAGGGAGATGTAGTAGAAATAATACGAGATAAGGATAGTGGTAAAAAATATAATGTTAGAAAAGATGACAAAACTTATTGGATTTCAAGTGGCTATTTATCTATTCCTAAAGATCCACCAACAAATGAAGAACAAATGACCAAAGATGATATTGAGTTATATATAAATAGCAAAGATATGACAAGTGATACTAGTTATTTAATATGGGTAGATGTAAACAGACAAGTATTACATACGTTTTTGGGAGAAAATGGTAACTGGAATTTGATAAAGACTGTTTCATGTGCTACAGGAAGGAACAGGACTCCAACAGTGAGAGGTGTATTTAAAGTGTATGTTACAGGTAAACTTGCGTATGTTAAAGGAGATTGTTGGGTTAAAAATTACATAAGATTTCATGATGTGTATATGATACATTCTAATCCTGTAAATGGCAGAGGTAAAATAATCGATTATACAATGGGAAGGCGTGTTTCAAATGGTTGTGTTAGAACTAATATGAGTGACAGTGAGTGGTTGGTGTATTATATACCGGTAGCGACAACGGTATTTGTAAGTTAATTTTGACAATCCCAGATATTAGGTATATAATTAGATACGTATGCGATAGCAAGGAAAGAAGGAAAGAAATATGTATTCATTGAACAGGGCATGGGCAGAAGTTAATTTAGATGCAATAAAACATAATTTAAAAGAGATTCGACGTATCACAAACAAGAATGCAGAAATTTGTGGAGTAGTGAAAGCTGATGCGTATGGACATGGATTTTTGGAAGTAGCAAGAACATTGATTGAAAATGGGGTAACTTATCTAGCGGTATCCATGTTAGATGAGGCTATTCAATTAAGGAAGCAGGGTATTAATACGCCAATTCTTATTTTGAGTTATACTGATCCTGTAAGGTGTGATGAGATAGTGCTAAATGGTATTACGCAAACGGTGTTTAGTTATGATCTTGCGAAAGCGTTGTCTGATGCGGCTAGAAGATTAAACAAAAATGTGAAGATTCATATAAAGATAGATACTGGTATGGGGCGTGTAGGTTTTTTAACAGGGTATAGTTCTATTAAAACTATTATTGATATATGTAAGTTGCCTAATTTAATTGTTGAGGGAATATTTACGCATTTTGCTAGTGCAGATGAAAAAGATCAGACATATACTTATATGCAATTTGAAAAGTTTATGAACATATGCAATGAACTTAAGCGAGTGGGTATATTTATTCCTATAAAGCATGTGTGTAACAGTGCAGGGATTATGGAATTTCCGCATATGCATCTTGATATGGTAAGGCCTGGTATAATATTATATGGCTTGTATCCATCAGACGAAGTGGATAAGCGCAAATTAAACCTTATTCCGGCTATGACACTAAAGGCAAACATTACTTTAGTGAAAGATGTTGAATATGGTACCTGTATAAGTTACGGTAGAATTTTTAAGACGTTAAGAAAGAGTAAGATAGCTACAATACCCATAGGGTACGCTGATGGATATCTAAGAACGCTAACAAATAAGGCTAGAGTTCTTATAAATGGTCAGTTTGCGCCAATAGTGGGCAAAATTTGTATGGATCAGTGTATGGCTGATGTAACAGATATAGTAGGGGATATAAGGTGCGGCCAGCAGGCTGTGTTAATAGGGGAGCAAGGGGAGAATAGCATATCAATAGATGAAATAGCGAAGGATCTTGGGACAGTTAATTATGAGGTTGCATGTGTTATAGGAAAAAGGATACCTAGGTTTTATGTATCAAATGACAAAATTTATTCGGTGCTAAATTATCTTGTTGAAATGGACAATTATACAGAAAGGAATATTTATGGACAGCATATACAGTAGGAAAAGAGAAATTGAATTTTCAGATGTTGATAAACATCTTAGGCTTAAATTGATTTGTGCAGTGAATATTATACAGAATAATATGACGAATCTTTTTGGCAAATTAAATATTTCAAACGAGGGAATCAAACAACGTTATAACGCTTTTTGGGTTATATCTAAATTAAAGATTCATTTTAAAAAAAATCCTATGTTGGGGGAAGAGATTGATTCGGAAAGCTTTGTATCTAATTATTCTAAGGTGAGGCTAAATATTTCGCATAGATTTAGTGATGATAGTGGGAATATTGTGTTTGAGGCCCATCAGGAACTATGCCCGATGGATATGGCTACAAGAAAAATAAAGGCGCTTGGTTCCATCATCAATGAGGAAGATGTAGTGTTTAGCAAGACGTCATTTTCTAGATTTAGATGGAATGTAGAAGATTTCACAAAGATATATAGCTATACAATATGCTATGATGATATAGATTCTAATGCTCATGTGAACAACGCTAAGTATGTTGGATTTGTTTCTAATGCACTAGGGTCCGAGTTTTTTGATGCTAATAGAGTGCGTGATATAGAGGTTCATTATATAAATGAGTGTGTTGAAGGAGCTCATATAAACATATATAGAAAAAATTTTGATAGCGCAATGGGATTTATTATTATGAGTGGTCAAACAAAAATTATGGAAGCGAAAGTGATTATGGAGTAAAAATCTTAAGAGTGGGGAATTTACATTAATTACATTTGAAAAATAGGTATAGAAAGTGGTAAGCTAGAAGTACAGACTAAAAAATTCAAATACATAAGGAGAGTGGTAACGTGAAAAAAGAGTTACTAGTAGCCTTATTTTTAAGTTCACTTCTAGCGGGTAGGGCCGTGTATGCAAAAGATTCTGAGGATGTAAATATTATTTTAAATGGCAAAAAAGTCAAATTAAACACGTCTCCTGTAATAGTATCCGGAAGAACAATGGTGCCAGTAAGAGAGATTATGGATGCATTGGGAGGAAAGGTAGTTTGGGATAAGTCAAATAAATCCGTTACAGTAAAAGATGAAGTAAATGAAATTGTTTTACAGATAGATAGTTTAAGTGCAGTAGTAAATAAGAAAAATGATGTTTTAGATGTGGTGCCATTTATTGTGGAAGGTAGAGCAATGGTGCCGCTTAGGTTTCTTGCGAATAGTCTTGACATTAATGTGGAGTGGATCGGAGAGCTAAATAGTGTAACGTTAACGGAAGAGGAATACTTTGATACATTGCCAAAAGATATTGTAATGGGATTTACAGTGTCATATTATAACAATGATAAACTATCCTATACATCAGTTCAGAGTAATAAAAATATAAATATGATTGCCGTATTTAATTATAGTTTTGATAATATGGAAAATATAAAAATAGTGGACGAGCCACAACAAGAGACTATTGAGTATGCGAATAACAATAATATAATTCCTCTTGCTGTGGTGCATAATATATACAATGGCAATTTTAATCAGGAGCTACTTCACAATATGTTAGTTGATACATCAAAGAGACAAGTCCTTATACACAATATATTAATTATGCTGACTCAAAACGGTTATGGTGGTGTGAATATAGACTTTGAAAATATAAAAAAAAGCGACAAAGAATTGTTTACGTTATTTATAACAGAATTAAAAGATGTGTTGGCAAGACACGGATATATAACCACTGTGTCAGTCCCAGCAAAGACTGGCGATGTGCACACATCAAGTTGGAATTATGCATTTGATTATAAAGCACTTGGAAATGTGGCGGACTATATTATAATAATGGCTTATGATGAACATTATATATCAAGCCAGGCAGGGTCTATCGCATCAATAAATTGGGTCAAAGATATATTAGAGTATTCAACTAAGGTGGTTCCATCAGATAAGTTGATCTTAGGTTTGGGATTGTACGGATATGATTGGTCTTCAGGAAAGGGAGTTGCAGTTCCAGCAAAAAATTGTGTAAAGCTTGCTAATGAAAATAATGCGAAAGTTGAATGGGATATTGTATCCAAATCACCACATTTTTCGTATATCAAAAATAATGTGTATCATGAAGTATGGTACGAAGATAATGATAGTATAAATGAAAAATTAGATTTGATAAACAAGTATAATTTGCATGGAGTGGGATTTTGGAGATTGGGCTTTGAAATAGGAGGAATACTTCCAACTAAAAAATAAGGTACTAAATTATATTGACACAATAAACAAAATATTTTATGGCAAAAATTTGAGGTGTAGTATTTATGTAAAAAGAAGGAGAAGGTAGTATGAATAATGAAGAAAAGTAGTGCGATTTACAACTAATGAATGTGTGTATACATGGAGACACAGAAAGATTAAAAGCTTTAATAGAACAAGGAGTAGATGTCAACATAAAAGACAATGATGGTAATACACCATTGATGTATGTGTGTAAGAATAGAAGAAAAGAGATAGTGACAATGTTGATAGAAAAAGGAGCGGATGTTAATATACCAAATAAATTCGGGAATACACCGTTGATGCACGCGTGTCAAGACGGCATGAATGATATAGCAAAAGCATTAATAAATGGAGGAGCAGACATAAATATTGCAGATGAGGAAGGTAATACAGCATTAATGTTTGCAACTGCAAAAGAAAAAGAAGAAATAGTAAAAACGTTGAAAGATAAGATGCCGATAGATGAATGTAGTAATGGACGGGATATGGAGGCAAAAGCATTGACAGAACAAGGAGCAGATGTTAACATAGTAGATGGCAACGGGAATACACCATTATTGTGTGCACGGAAAAATGGCATAAAAGAAGTGGCTAAAATATTAATAGATGGAGGAGTAGATATAAATGTGAAAGACAGTATTGGAGACACAGAGATTATGTATGTATTTAATGAAGTTAGGAAGAAGGAAAGGGACAGGAAATGCAAAGAGAAAAAATATCAAAAGAATTAATTGAGAAAGTAGAAAATATCAAAATAGGGGATAAAAAAGATAAAATATTGCTTGATGCATGTAGAGAAGGCAATGTTGAAGTAGCCCAAAAAATGATAAAAAAAGGTGCAGATTGTAAAGTACTATTTGGATTAAATGGTACACAGATGGGAGCAATTTACAATGATGTTATACGAGAATACTTAAATGAAAGTATTAGTAAGATGGACAGTTCCATTAATAGATTATATGATATTCCCACAAAAGATAGTGATAAGGAGATATCAAAGGTTTCTTCAGAGTTAAATAAAGTAATGGAAGTTTTAAATGATTTGAAAGAAATTGATAAGGTACATAAATACGATGGATACGGGAATGAATTGGTGCAACAAAGGATACGTCTTATGGAAGCTACCAGATATACTAAAGAAAGAGGTAGGGGTAGGAGCATGTAAGTTTTCTTAATTATAAACTAAAAATGTCTTGATTTTAGGTTGAGAGGCGAGTTTACTCAGTAGTTCTAGACTGGGTAGGCTCGTATTTTTTTTGTAAATGTACTGAAAAAAGGTTTTTTTGTCGAAAAAGTAAAGGGACAAATTTAATTTACTTATGGTGTGACATGGATAGTTGTGTTTGTGTAATAAGGAGGAAAGTAGTATGAATAATGTATTAAAACAGGCGTTGTTGAAAAAGAATGAAGCATTAGCAAAAAGGATGATAAATCAAGAATTATCCCAAAATGGGGAAATTGAGAATATTGATGAAATATGGAAATTGGTGTGCCGAAAAGATATACCCAATTTAGCGAAAGAGTTGATGGTTAGAGGAGAAGCTTCCAGTATAAGATTAAATTTTCGGGGAGATGGGCCATTGTTGTATGCATGTAAAAATGGAGGAAGAAAAGTGGCAAAAGTATTGATAGAATTAGGAGCAAATGTTAATGAGTCAAACAGTTACAAGGGTACACCATTGATAGAGGCGTGTAAAAAAGGTATGGATGAAGTGACAAAGGCATTAGTAGAAAAAGGTGCAAATATCAATGCAGTAGATAAATTTGGTAATACGCCATTAATATATGCGTGTACAAGTGGTAACGAAAATATAGCGATAGCATTATTGGCAAAGGGAGTAATCTTAAAAGATAAGTTTGGTAGTATTCCATTAATGTATGCATGTCAAGATGGCATGAATGAGGTAGTAAAAGCATTAATAGATGGGGGTGTAAACATTAATGTGCAAGATAATGATGGTAATACGCCATTAGTACATGCGTGTGTAGGCGGGAATGAAGAAATAGTAAAAATGTTGATAGGAAAAGGAGCAAACGTTAATATACAAAATAAGTTTGGAAACACACCATTGATGCGCGCGTGTCAAGATGGAATGAATGAAATAGTAAAAGCATTGATAAATGGAGGAGCAGATATAAATATTGAAGATGAAGACGGTAATACAGCATTAATGTTTGCAACTGCAAAAGAAAAAGAAGAAATAGTAAAAACGTTGAAAGGTAAAATGTTAATAGATGCATGTCGTAATGGACGAGATATAGAGGCAAAAGAGTTAGTAGAACAAGGAGCAGAGGTTAATATAATAGATCAAGATGGGAATACACCATTATTATGGGCATGGAAAAATGGAATGAAAGAAGTGGCTCAAATATTAATAGATGGAGGAGCAGATATAAATGTGAAAGACAGGTTTGGAAATACAGGGCTTATGTACACACTTTATACACTTAAAAAGAATGCGAATAAAATATCTATAAAACGTATAAGTAGAAAGCCAAGAGAGATAATAGACATACTAAAAGATAGGGTAGATAGTGCTAGAGTGGTAGAGAACAAAATAAATATTAAAATAAAGAATGATAAAGATAGAATGCTACTAAATACATGTAAAGAATGTAAATTTAAAGAGGCAAAAGAATTGATAGATAAAGGTGCAAATTGTAAAATATTACTTAAATTAAGCGACATACAAAGGGAAGAAGTTTACAATAATGTGATATTAAAATATTTGAATGAAAGTATAAGTAATATGGATAGTTTTATTAATAAATTATATTATATTCCCATAAAATATAGTGATAAAGAGATATCAAAAGTTTCTTTAGAGTTAAATAAAATAATGGAAGTTTTAACAGATTTGAAGAAAATTGATAAGGTACATAAATATGATGAATATGGGAATGAATTAGTGCAACAAAGGATACGTTTTATGGAAGCTATCAAATATATAAAAGGAAAAGGTAAAAGTAAGGGTAGAGGCGTATAATCTAGAGAGAATACAAAAAAATATTGAACTAAAAACTATAGCCATTTGGGGTAACAAATACTCCAAATAGCTATAGTACGTAATACTTTCTATAATACTATTTATCGCAATGACAACCACAATTGTCATTCTCATCTTCATAGATAACATCTATTTTTTGATGACAGTTAGGACATTCAACAAAATTTGTATCTTCACCAAAAATATCCACATCAAAGCTAGTTTCTTCTTTGCAATGAGGACATTCCACAGTTATATATTTTACGTCATCATCATCAGAGCAGCCACAATCGCAATCACATGAATCATAATCGTCTCTATTGTTGCTGTATACAAACTCCTCTAAATCTCCCAAATCTTCATCTATTCCTTCTATTTGATCTTCTAGCTCTTCTATAGCGTTTCTGTCATCTTCTAATGCACAAGCAACATCATTTAAAATGTTTAATATTTGTAATAATATTTTACCTTCATTTGTTGAGTCATCAATTTTTAGTCCATCCGCCAATCCTTTTACGTATGAAACTTTATCGCTCATTAAACTCATAACTCATACCTCCTTTTATACTAAGTATCTGCTAAACTCTTTCCATATATTCCTCTGTACGCGTATCTATTCTTATAACATCACCTACGTTGACGAATAATGGTACTTTTACTGTGGCACCTGTTTCAACAGTAGCTGGCTTAGTTGCTCCAGTAGCTGTATCTCCTTTGAAACCAGGCTCTGTATCTGTAACTTCAAGCTCGACAAATATAGGTGGTTCTATTCCAAACACATTGTCTTTATGTGACAATATTTTTACAATTACATTCTCTTTCACGAATTTCAATGAATCACCAACAGTATCCTTTCCTAATGGAATCTGCTCATATGTATCAACATCCATGAAATAATACAAATCTCCGTCCGAGTAAAGGTACTCCATGTCTTTTCTCTCTATATGAGCCTTTGGCATTTTATCTGAAGGATTGAATGTTTTCTCAACTGTAGCACCAGTTATGATATTCTTAAGTTTAGTTCTAACAAATGCTGCACCTTTTCCAGGTTTAACATGTTGGAATTCTATAATCTGAAATATATCATTATCCATCTCAAAAGTAACGCCATTCCTAAAATCACCAGCTGTAATCATACCTTTCTGACCTCCTAACTCTATTCTCAATGCATGGTCATGCAATGTGTCCTCTTGACCTACCAAAAACCGACAGATTTAAGTATATCAAAAAAAAATAATGATTGCAAGTGGTATTTATAATTTTTTTGAAGCATACATATTACTGTACTAGAAAAAATAAGAATTAATAAGATATCTTGAGAAAAATGAAGAAAACACAACAAGATTAGTCATATTTGGCTAAATAGATAAGTTGTAATAAAATCAAATAAGTATATAATATATTTTAGCACTCAGTAGACATGAGTGCTAACAAAAGGAAGGGGATGTTAGATATGAAGATTAAACCTTTATTAGATAGGGTTGTTGTAAAAAAAATTGAGAGTGAAGAGACAACAAAAAGTGGTATTGTGTTGCCTGGTAGTGCAAAAGAGAAACCAGAGGTGGCCCAAGTTGTTGCAGTAGGTCCAGGCGGAATAATAGATGGAAAAGAAGTTAAGATGGAAGTGAAAGTTGGAGATAGAGTATTAACCAGCAAGTATGCAGGTACGGAAGTTAAGTTTGAAGGATCGGAGTACACAATAGTAAGACAAAGTGATATATTAGCGATAGTTGAATAATATAGTAGGAGGTTTTGGATATGGCAAAGGTAATAAAATTTGGAGAGGACGCAAGACGTTCATTGGAATCTGGAATAAACAAGTTAGCAGATACAGTTAAAGTGACACTAGGACCAAAAGGAAGAAATGTGGTCTTAGATAAGAAATATGGTTCACCACTAATAACAAATGATGGTGTAACAATAGCAAAAGAGGTAGAGTTGGAAGATGAATTCGAAAATATGGGTGCGCAGCTAGTAAAGGAAGTTGCTACAAAGACAAATGATGTTGCAGGAGATGGAACTACTACAGCAACATTATTAGCTCAAGCGTTAATAAGAGAAGGACTTAAAAATGTAGCGGCTGGAGCTAATCCTATGATAGTTAGAAAAGGAATAAGGAAAGCAGTGGATAAAGCAGTTGAAGCAATAAAATCTGTTAGCAGAGGTATTAATGGAAAAGAGGATATAGCAAGGGTTGCATCCATTTCGGCAAACGATGACTTTGTGGGAAGCTTGATAGCAGACGCTATGGAGAAAGTTACAAATGACGGAGTAATAACAGTGGAAGAATCCAAGACAATGGGAACAAATCTAGAAGTTGTAGAGGGAATGCAATTTGATAGAGGATACTTGTCATCGTATATGGTAACTGATAATCAGAAGATGGAAGCAGTATTGGATGATCCATATGTATTAATTACTGACAAGAAGATAACAAACATACAAGATATATTGCCATTGTTAGAGCAAATAGTGCAACAGGGCAAAAAGTTGTTGATAATAGCAGAGGATGTAGAAGGAGAAGCATTAGCTACTTTGGTTGTGAATAAATTAAGAGGAACATTTACTTGTGTTGCTGTAAAAGCTCCAGGTTTTGGAGATAGAAGAAAAGAAATGTTAAGAGATATAGCTGTATTAACAGGTGGAGAGGTAATTACAGAAGAATTAGGGTTAGATTTAAAAGAGACACAAATCACACAATTAGGAAGAGCAAGACAAATAATTGTGCAAAAAGAGAACACAATTATAGTTGATGGATCTGGTGATAAGAATGAGTTGAAGGATAGGATAAGTACAATAAGAAAGCAACTAGAAGAGACAACTTCTGATTTTGATAAAGAAAAGTTACAGGAAAGATTAGCAAAATTATCCGGTGGAGTTGCAGTAATACAAGTTGGAGCAGCAACAGAGACAGAGATGAAAGAGAAAAAATTGAGAATAGAAGATGCATTAGCAGCGACAAAAGCAGCAGTAGAAGAAGGAGTAGTAGCTGGTGGTGGTACATCATACATAAATGCAATCCCAGAGGTTATGAAGTTATTAGACGAAACTTCAGGAGATGAGAGAACAGGTGTGCAGATTGTATTAAGAGCCTTGGAAGAACCAGTTAAACAAATTGCAAAAAATTCTGGTCTAGAAGGATCCGTTATTGTAGATAAATTAAAGAATAGTGAAGTTGGATTTGGATTTGATGCATTAGAGGAAAGATATGTTAATATGATAGATGCAGGTATAGTTGATCCAGCGAAAGTGACAAGATCAGCACTTCAAAACGCGGCATCAGTTGCATCCATGGTACTAACTACAGAGAGTATAGTTGCAGATAAGCCAGATGAAGCAAGCAAATCAGCAGCTGCGGCAGCAATGCAAGGTGGAATGGGTGGTATGTACTAATACAGTTGTACACCAATATAGTCCGAAATACCCTAACTTTTATTAAGGAAGGGTATTTTTGCTATATACTAAGCTTAGTCAAAAAAATGGGAGATTAAAGCAATAAAGTTAAATAAATGTATATATTATATTTTTGTTGTATTTGTTGTGAAGTACAAAAGAAAAGTTTTTGACAATAACATTAAAACTATATTTCTCCTAAATAATATAGTCTTCAAATAAGTGGAATCATGCTAAGGATATTTGTTCCTTGTAACGTAGTCACCTTAATATATAGATAGACATAATATAAATAAAATATGATAACAAAGATAAGGAGCAATCAAGATGGCTAGTATAATAGTGCAGATATTTTTATACACATTTTTTATTTATGGTGTGTCAAGCTTTGTTGGACAAATAGTTTCACGAGTACATAAGAGTTCGCGTAAGATACCTGTGGATAGTATATTATTTGTGAAGGATCAAGAGGATACTATAGAACTAGATATAAATAATATCCTAAGTCGAATTTATGGTAGGCTTATTGTAATTGATAGAGGATCAACTGATGACACTCTACGGATATTAAAGAAGATGGAGTTTGCAAATGAAAATATGACAGTGGTGACAGTGGGTGATAGTGTACAGTTGGGAGGGTAAAAAACTACCTATTGAAAAAAATATTATTAGGATGTATAATACCATTTAGGTGCAAGGAACTTAACATATGAAATGAGGTAGTAGTTTTGGGAAGGATAGGTATTACGACGAGTGTTCCAGTTGAAGTACTGATTGCATCTAGGAACACTCCAGTTGATTTAAATAATATATTTGTTACCAATAAGAATACGTTGGCGTGGGTTGAATTAGCGGAGATGGATGGATTTCCAAGGAGCATATGTGCATGGATAAAAGGATTGTACGCAAGTGTTGTTCAATCAGAGGATATAGATACAATAATAGGAGTAGTGGAGGGTGATTGTTCTAATACAAGAGGGCTAATTGAGGTGTTGGAACAACGTGGTATAAAAACGATTCCCTTTGCATTTCCTCATTCAAAGGATTATAATATATTGGAAGGGAACATATTACGATTATGTGATTCTTTGAATACAACCTGGGATGAGTCGGTATTAGTGAAAAGGGAGCTTGATAAGATACGAAAAAAGGTAGCATATGTTGATTTACTAACATGGAGAGACGACAAAGTAACAGGGTTTGAGAATCATCTTTGGCAAGTGTCGTGTAGTGATTTCGATAGTGATTATAAGGAATTTGATAGTCGTTTGGATAAATTTATAGCTGATGTAGAAAAACGGCATCCCCCAAAAAGATCAGTGAGACTTGGGTATATGGGGGTTCCGCCAATATTTACGGATATATATGATTTCGTTGAGGAGCATGATGCAAAGATAGTATATAATGAAGTTCAACGACAGTTTAGTATGGTAGATGGGATTGGTAATGATGATATAACCCAAGTGTATTTAAATTATACATATCCGTATGATCTAAATGGAAGGCTTAGTGATATAAAAAAGAATATTAATCTAAGAGGAATTGATGGAATTATACATTATGTACAAGCCTTTTGTTATAGAGGGATAGAAGATATTATAGTAAAGGATTTACTGGGGATACCTGTTTTGACTATAGAAGGGGACAGGCCAGGTGAGCTTGATGCTAGGACAAAATTGAGAATAGAATCTTTTATAGATATGTTGGAGTGATGTTGTGAAAATAGTAGGAATTGATTTGGGTAGTAGAAGCGTAAAGATTGTTGTATTTGAAGATGATAATATGAAAGAAAGTAGTATTATTGATACAGCCAAGTTCTACAGAGAGTACTGTTCTAGTTCAAATGGTGAAATAGAAATTGATTTTGAAAAATTAAATCTTAATGGGTTCGACCAAATAATTAGTACAGGTTATGGTAGAAATAATGTTAACGTTAGTGGTGGCAAAAAAATAGTTGAACTCAAGGCGCATTTGTATGGAGCAATATACACTACAGGATTAAGAGATTTCGTGCTTTTAGATGTAGGTGGACAGGATAGCAAAATAATATTGGTAGATGGAGGCAAAATGAAAGATATATTGCTAAATGATAAGTGTGCTGCGTCTTGTGGTAGATATTTAGAAAATATGTCGAACGTACTGGGCTTAAAGCTTAGTGAAATGACGCGCTATAGTAGTGGTCCAGTAAAATTAAACTCTACTTGTGCAATTTTTTCAGAGTCTGAGTTAATAGGCAAAATATCTGAAGGAGTTGATTTGCCTAGGCTTGCAGCTGGTGTAAATTATTCTTTGTATAAGAGGATACAACCGAAACTTGCAAGTTTTAGAAAAGATACATTGGTTGTAACAGGAGGAGTAGCAAAAAACAGTGCGTTTATAAATTTTATAAAAGAAGAAGGAATTTATAAAAATGTTATAGTGCCTAGGCATACACAGCTAAATGGAGCGATAGGGTGTTGTGTTTGGGCTTTAGGAAAAGTTTAAGGAGGGTGATTTTGTGAAAAAAGCAGTTATATTATTGTCAGGTGGATTAGATAGTACTACATGTATATCATATGCTATAAGTGAGGGGTATGAAGTTTATCCAATTTCGTTTGATTATGGACAGAGGTTAAATAGAGAACTTGAGTGTGCAAAAAAGGTAGTAGAGCACTTTGGAGTAAAGACTCATAAAATAATAAAAATGGACAACGTAGGTGGAAGTGCATTAACTGATATGAAAATTGATGTTCCAAAGTTTGAAGGAGATGGAGAAATACCTGTGACGTACGTACCAGCGAGGAATATGATATTTTTAAGCTATGCTACAGGGTACGCAGAGGTTGTTGGTGCAGATTCAATATTTATTGGTGTTAATGCAGTAGATTATAGTGGTTATCCTGATTGCAGAGAAGAATTTATTGATGCATTTCAGAAAATGATAAATGTTGGGACAAAGCGAGGGGTGGAGGGTAATCCTATAAAAATAGAAACACCTTTATTACATTTGTCTAAAGGTGAGATAGTGAAGCTTGCAGTAAAAGTTAATGCTCCACTTCAATATTCTACAAGTTGCTACAATGGAAAAGATAGGGCATGTGGTGTGTGTGATAGCTGCACATTAAGGCTTCGTGGATTTAAAGAAGCGGGACTCATAGATCCTATTCCGTACGAAAATGATGTAAATTTTAAATAGAGGTGATAATAAAATTATGATAAGTGTTACAAAAATTTTTACGTTTGATAGTGCGCATAACTTGAGAGATTATGAAGGTGCATGTAAAAATTTGCATGGTCACACTTATAAGCTAGAGGTGACGGTTACTGGAGAGATAAATAAAATAGGAATGATATGTGATTTTAATAAGCTTAGTTCATTAGTAAAAAGTGGTATTATATCAAGACTTGATCACAAATATCTAAATGAAGTATTTGAATTTAATCCGACGTGTGAAATGATGGTTAAATGGATGTGGGATGAGTGCGAAAAGATGTTTTGTAATGAAGAATGTAAGTTAGAGAAGATAGTTTTGTGGGAGACACCGACAAGCTTTGCGACAATAACTAGATAAAGAGGGATAATTATGAAAGTAAATGAAATTTTCTTGAGTATACAAGGAGAAAGTAAATCAATAGGATTGCCAACCGTTTTTGTTAGGTTTACGGGATGCAATTTAAGATGCAGTTATTGTGATACTAAGTATGCGTATGATGAAGGGTACGATATGTCGTGTGATGATATTGTGGCTAGAGTAGAAGAGCTTGGTTGTAAAAGAGTTTGCTTAACAGGAGGAGAACCGTTGTTGCAAAAAGATATACAGTGTCTAATGGACAGGCTTTGTGATTATGAGGTATCGATAGAGACGAATGGATCTATTGATATAAGTAAGTTTAAACTTGGTAATATGCATAGATTTGTTATGGATGTTAAATTGGATTCGTCAGAATGTTATAATAAAATGATACTTAGTAATTTTGAGTATCTTAAAGATAGCGATGAAATAAAATTTGTGGTTGGAAGTAGGCTTGATTATGAAAGAGCTAAGGAGGTAATCAATACGTATCATCGACGTGGTCAATTGATAATATCACCTGTGTTTGGCAAGATTGATTATGCCAAAATAGTTGAGTGGATATTGCAAGATAAGCTAGATATTCGGTTTCAGTTGCAGATACACAAAATAATATGGGATAAAGACAAAAGAGGAGTGTGACAGCGTTGATAAAGACATGGGAAGAGCTAGAAATGGCGTGTAAAACTTGTAATAGATGTTGCCTTTCTACTACAAGAAACAATGTTGTTTTTGGTAGAGGTAATAAGGATGCGAGGATTCTCATTATAGGGGAAGGCCCCGGTGCAGATGAGGATATGAAAGGAGAGCCTTTTGTCGGGAGAGCAGGAAAGTTGCTAGATAATCTCCTTTGTGCAGTAGGGATATCTCAAGATGAAATATATATAGCAAACATAGTAAAGTGTCGTCCACCTCAAAATAGAGTACCAACACAAGAGGAAGCAAGAATATGTATAAATTATCTACGAAATCAAGTATACTTACAAAAACCAAATATAATTGTGTGTTTGGGTAACACAGCATCGAGGTATGTGTTAGAGTGTGAAGTAAAAATTACTGAAATGCGTGGCAAATGGATTGAAAAGAAAAACGTACTTATAATGCCAACATTTCACCCAGCTGCACTATTGCGAGATGGGTCTAAAAAGATTCCTATGTTTGAGGATCTAAAGAAGGTGCGAGATAAAATTATTGAGTTAAAGGAGGGAAAAAACATTTAAATTTTTAAAAAAATTAAGGTGGTAATAGATGGTGAATTTTTTGACGTCAATGAGAAAACATTGACGTCAAATTACGTTAAACTGGCTTATAATGTGCAAAATCAAATAGTAAAGAAAATTTTTTGCTGCTGTAACATTTGTCACCAAAATGCTTGCAGAGAGAGCGTTTAGCGACGTTAAATGTTTGTGCTTAGCGTACAATTTCGTGATATTGGGCACAAAGGGGCTTGCGTTGGTAATATTTTTGATATATACTATAAGTAAGGTGGTTAAAAGTGGTGAAAAGTGGTGATGATTATTGTTCTGTGGAGAGTATAAAAACACAATAGATTCCAAAGGAAGGATAATAATACCAGCCAAGTTTAGGGAAGAACTTGGAGAGAGATTCATTGTGACAAAAGGGCTTGACAATTGCTTGTATGGATACTCTCTTAGTGAGTGGAGTAATTTTGAAAAGAAGATAAGAGAGTTACCGCAGACAGATAAGTATGTTAGAAATTTCACAAGATTTTTTTTCTCGGGAGCTACTGAATGTGAGGTAGATAAGCAGGGAAGAGTACTTATTCCATCAAACTTAAGAGACTATGCAGAGCTTGGAAAGAATGTTTACACCATAGGGGTTTCATCTAGATTTGAGATATGGTCAAAAGATAATTGGGAGAATTATGTGTCTGATGATAATATGGATATGGATGAAATAGCTAACAAGATGGCGATGCTTGGCATATGACTTAAGAAAATTTCCCAATGATGTATGACAAAAAATAGTAGAAGGTGTGGAGTATGGGTATAACTTTTAAGCACAAACCGGTTTTACTGGATGAGTGCATTGATAGTTTAAATATAAAAGAAACAGGCATCTATGTAGATGGGACATTAGGAGGAGCAGGACACTCACAGGAGATATTAAAGAGGCTAAAGAAGGGAGCAATTCTAGTAGGGATAGATCAAGACCAAAAAGCTTTGAGTGTGGCAAAACAAAGACTTATGAGTTTAAATAGTGAAGCTTTAGTGAAGGTTAGCAACACAAATTTTGAGAACATACAAGAGGTCTTGCAAGAGAATGAAATTTATGCAGTGGATGGGATTTTGTTAGACATAGGGGTGTCGTCATATCAGCTAGATGAAGGTAGTAGAGGTTTTAGCTATCAAAAAGATGCTCCACTGGACATGAGGATGGACCAAAATAAAGATATGACAGCAGAGTACATAGTAAATAATTATAGTGAGCAAGAGTTAAAGAGAGTTATTAGCGAATATGGAGAAGAGAAATGGGCAAGTAGGATAGCAAAATTTATAGTAAGTGAAAGAGAAGAAAAATATATAGCTACTACACTTGATTTAGTAAGTATTATAAAGAAAGCAATACCGAAAGGAGCAAGAATAGATGGCCCGCATCCAGCAAAGAGAACATTTCAGGCATTAAGAATAGAAGTAAATGATGAGTTGGGTGTGCTAGAGAGAGTTATAGATAAGGCTGTTTCGGTATTAAAACCAAAAGGGAGACTTGCGATAATAACATTTCATTCACTGGAAGATAGGATAGTTAAGACAAAATTTGCACAGATGAAAAATCCATGTACTTGTCCAAAAGAATTTCCGGTGTGTGTATGTGGCAAGAGACCTATAGCAAATGTGATAACAAGAAGGCCCATTATACCAACAAAAGAAGAGATAGAAAAGAATCCGAGGGCCAGGAGTGCTAAGCTTAGAGTTTTAGAGAAGATATAGTCTTTTTGAGAGGGAGGGGATTAGCTTATGATTGATAAGAGACAGTATTACGTACATGGAACAGCTGTTCGCAAGTTGGATTATGACGTATATGAAGAAAATGAATTATTAAAGAGGAAAGAGCAAGAAAAGAGGAATAATAAACAAAAGAGGAAAATATTGATGCATGTTTTTTTATGTTGTGCTTTAGCATTGATTATGATGTATAGATATTCGGTATTAACAGAGATGAATTACAATATGAGTAAAGTTCTAAAAGAGTATGAGCAAATAAAAAATAGCAATATAGCTTTAAGGGTGTCAATAGAAAAAGAAGAAAATCTTTTCAAAGTGAAGGAACAAGCAAAGACAAAATTAAATATGAGCACAATAGATAAAAGCCAGATTGTATATGTGAAAGTGCCTACGAGTGATTTTGTTAAGTATACTGATGCACAGGATGAAAAAAGCGGTATAGTGAAGGTTATGACCCAAAAAATAGAAAACATCAAAAGATATCTCTGATTTCAAATTGAAAGTCAAATCCTATACATTTCCTTTTTTGATGTTAAAGTCTTACGTATCCAGTATGCTATAATAATATTGTGATGATTCCTGTTGCACCAAGTGACAAGGAGTGTTTTTGTGTTATAAAATTCCTCTCAAAACAGAAAAAAATAAATTAAAAAATCCTGGAGTATATGTATTTATAGGTATATACAGGGTTTGTTATGTAGGTATTAAGAAAGCGAAAAATATTTTTATTGAAAAAGAAGCAACCAGAGAAGTAATAGATTTACTGTTAGATTGTGGTGCAAGTGCTAGTATAACAGATATGGCTGGAATGACAGCCTTAATGTATGCAGGTGAAAACAATATATCTGAAGATGTAATAAAGTTATTACTAGATAGAGGTTCTAAGGTTGATGAGAAGAATAAATATGGAATGACACCATTGTTTTACGCAAGTGGAAATAATAGCTCTCAAAAGGTAGTAGAGTTATTGTTAGATATAGGAGCTAATCCTAATGAAAAGGATATAGATGGGAGAACAGCACTAATGTAAGCATGTAAAGAAGAAGCACCTAAAGAAACCATAGAATTGTTATTGAAAAGAGGAGCTAATCCTAGTGCAAAGGATAAAGGTGGATATACTACAAATGATTATGCTAAACCACATAAGAGCGTGAAATATAAAGAAGTAGAAAGATTATTAAAAGAATATAAAGAAAAGAGAAATTCTATAGGGCAAAAAGTAAAAAGGGAGAACAGTATTTCGCAAGCTGGACCAAGTACTAAAAGGAAGCATATAGATAGGGAAAGACATGTGTAAACGTTATATTTATAAGAAATTTGTTGAAAAATATATTGACTAATAATAATTGGTGTGATAGTATTTAGCGAGAGGGTTCGATTTGGATGAGCGAAATATGTGTCTTAAGTAGGGGAAAATTTAACTCGGTGATAAGCTTTGATGAAAAAAAGAGGGGCTTATACCGAGGAATTGTCTGTATTTAAAGTATTAAAAAAACAAAGTTTTGGCAAAGGAAAATCGCATGGTGGTGAAAAAATGAGTAGGTACATTGCTGACCATTTAGTAGAGGAAATAATAAGAGCGAATGATATTGTGGATGTTGTGTCTACGTATGTCAAGTTAGAGAAGAAAGGGAAATATATGTTTGGCTTGTGCCCTTTCCACAGAGAGAAGACTGCATCTTTTTCTGTTACAGGCCCTAAGCAAATGTATTATTGCTATTCATGTGGACGAGGTGGCAATGTAGTAAATTTTATAAAGGATATAGAAAATTTGGATTTCATAGATGCGATTGAGTTTTTGGCTAATAGAGTTAATATAACAATACCAGACACTGTGAATATAGGAGATATAAAGCTTAGTAATCTAAAGAAAGAACTTAGTAATTTAAATAAAGTTGCGGCGAAGTTTTATTATGGTGTGTTGCATTCTGATGAAGGAACAGAGGCTAAAGAGTACTTGGATAAAAGAGGGCTTAGTGAGGGCACATTAAGAAAATTTGGTTTAGGGTATTCTAGTAATGAGTGGGATGATTTGTATCAGAGTGTTAAGAATGAGTTTAGTGGTGAAGCTTTGGAGAAAAGTGGCTTGTTTTTAAAAAACAAGAATGGAAGTGTGTATGACAGATTTAGGGGCAGAGTTATGTTCCCAATATTTAATGTTATGGGTGATGTCATTGCTTTTGGAGGAAGGATAATAGCAGATGGCGAGCCTAAGTATTTGAATTCACCAGAGACAGTGATATATTCAAAAAGAAAAAATTTGTATGCATTAAATTTTGCAAAGAAATACAGCAAAGAAAGTTTGATAATAGTGGAAGGGTATATGGATGCGGTGTCGCTTCATCAAGCTGGAGTGAAGAATGCAGTTGCATCACTTGGGACAGCGTTTACAGAGGATCAAGCAAGATTGGTTAAAAAATATACAGAGGAAGTTGTTATTGCGTATGACATGGATATGGCAGGAAGGAAGGCGACAGAGAGAGCGATAAAAGTGCTAGAGGGCGCAGGCATAAGAGTAAAGATTTTGAGTATCCCACAAGGAAAAGACCCAGATGAATTTATCAAAAATTATGGCAAGGATGTATTCAACAATTTAGTAGATGATGCCAGTATAGCTTTTGAGTACAGAGTTAATAAGCTAAGAGAAGAAGTAGATATCGCGAGCGTTGATGGTAAGATAAAGTTTTTAAATTCCGTGGCAGAGATATTGTCGGGTGTATATAACAATCTCGAAAGAGATGTTTATATAAATAAAATAGCTAAGGATTATGATGTATCACAGGAATCAATATTAAAGGAACTAAAAAGGATTAGTAAAAAAGGTGACAAAGATAATTCAGGGCTTATTGTAAATAATAACAGAATAGGAATTGCTAAAAAGGAAAATGATGTAGCTCATTATGAGAAGTTAATCCTTATAATGTTGGCCAATAACAATAGTTTGTATTGGAAAATGGAAAAATATCTAAAGGAAATAACAGTACATGATGAGAAGATTGATTACATGCTTTTTGAGGTTATCGAAAGAATAAAAAATAAAGAAGGTGTCGCTTTAAATGAGATACTCGGCGCATTAGATGATGTTGATGCAGGAGAGCTTGTTAGGATGAGCGAAGAGGAATGTAATTTCGAGAATAATGAAAAAGCAATTTTGGACATAATAAATAAAATAAGAATTGCCAGTTTAATGGAGAGGCAGCGTGATATAATACAAAAATTAAGTAGTGAAGATAGGAAAAAAGATGAAGAGGTACTAAAACATGACTTGATGGAAGTCATGGCTAGTTTAAAAAAACTGAAAAATTAAGATATGAAATAGGGGGGTATTAAGTTGTCAAAACCCATTAAAGGATTAAAAACAAATGATATGAAAAAAATAGCTAAGGAACTAATAAAAAAGGGTCAGGAAAAAGGTGCACTTACTTATAGTGAAATTGAAACAGCTTTTGAGGACGTTGATATTAGTGCAGAAAATATAGAAAAAGTCTATGAAACATTTGAAGCATTAGGAATTGAATTAGTAGGAGATGATAAAAGGAAGGATACGGTTGATAATGAAGTAGATGACGAAATAGATTATGATGATATAGACGTTGATGATATAAGTGTCGAACATTCAAGTGAAGAGGATTTAGAAGAGGTAGACATTGATGATGATAGTTTAGATGTTGATAGTAGTATTGATGATATTAAAGATGAGGATCAAGACGATGATGAAAATAATTCAGATGACGATGATGATTTGTATGATTTAACTGTGCCAGATGGTATTAGTATGGATGATCCAGTCAGGATGTACTTAAAAGAGATAGGGAAAGTACATCTTTTAAGTGCGGAGGAAGAGGTAGAGCTTGCACAGAAAATGGAAGAAGGAGATGTTGCGGCCAAGAAAAGGTTAGCTGAAGCAAACTTAAGGCTTGTGGTAAGTATTGCGAAGAGATATGTGGGAAGAGGAATGTTGTTTTTAGATTTGATACAAGAAGGTAACTTGGGACTGATAAAGGCTGTAGAGAAGTTTGACTACAGAAAAGGGTACAAGTTTAGTACATATGCTACGTGGTGGATAAGACAAGCGATAACTCGTGCTATAGCGGATCAAGCAAGAACAATAAGAATACCTGTACACATGGTTGAGACTATAAATAAATTAATAAGAGTATCTAGACAGTTGTTACAAGAATTAGGTAGGGAACCTACTCCAGAAGAAATTTCAGTTGAGATGGAGATGTCAGTTGAGAAGGTTAGGGAGATAATGAAAATTTCTCAAGAACCGGTATCATTGGAGACACCAATAGGTGAAGAAGAGGACAGCCATCTAGGAGACTTTATACCAGACGACGAAGTTCCTGCACCAGCTGAAGCAGCAGCTAATACTCTTCTTAAGGAACATTTAATGGAAGTTTTAGATACATTAACTCCTCGTGAAGAGAAAGTATTGCGTTTGCGTTTTGGAATGGATGATGATAGAGCAAGAACACTAGAGGAAGTAGGAAAAGAATTTAATGTAACTAGGGAGAGAATAAGGCAGATAGAGGCAAAAGCGTTGAGGAAATTGAGGCATCCTAGTAGAAGTAAAAAATTGAAAGATTACCTTGATGAATAATATTTTTTGACTTTTTTTGAAAAATGTGCCATAAAAGGGTAGTAAGTTATTGCATGGGAGGTAGAAGCTTGATGAAGTGCGTTATAGATGATGAAAATAAATTAATGAAGATTTTTTTGAATGTGATGACTAAAGAGAGCAAGTTAAAAGAGTTTATAGCATGTTGTGGAGATGTCAATTGCAAAGATGATTTAGGTAGAACTATGCTACATTATGCGGTTTTAAAGGAGAATTTGATTGCAGTAGGAATTTTGATAGAATCGAACGCTAATGTAAATGAGGTAGATAATGATTTAAGATCGCCAATGCATTACGCGGCAGTTATTGGGAATAAAAGTATTGTGAAATATCTAATAAAGCATACAAATGTGGTATATGCACAGGATTTGTATGGACAAACTCCTGAATGTTTGGCTAAATGGAGAGGCAACATAGGAATATTTAATATGATAAAAGTTTGTAGGAAAAATATAAATGTTAAAGCAAGTTAGTTTAAAAATAAGGTGATTGATGTAGGAGTGAGAGGTGAAAAATGAATAATAGACAATATGATAATGAGAGTATATCATCACTAAAAGGAGCGGATAGAGTAAGGTTAAGACCTGGGGTTATATTTGGGTCAGATGGAATGGAGGGATGCAAACATTCATTCTTCGAGATATTGTCTAACTCTATTGATGAAGCGAGAGAGGGCTATGGTAGATTAATAGAGGTTACTAGATATAAAGACAATTCGTTGAAGGTAAGAGATTATGGTAGAGGCATACCGTTAGAGTATAATGAGGGCGAGAAAAGATACAATTGGGAGTTAATATTTTGTGAATTATATGCGGGAGGTAAATATAAAAATAATACAGGACAAAACTATGAGTATAGCTTAGGGCTTAATGGTTTAGGTGCTTGTGCTACGCAATATAGTTCAGAATATATGGATGTTTTGGTAACGCGTGATGGCTATGATTACGAGTTACATTTCAAAAAAGGAGAGAATGAGGGTGGTCTAAAAAAGACACCAGCAAGTGGATCTGTAACAGGCACAACAATAACATGGAAACCAGATTTGGATGTTTTTACAGATATAAACATTCCTACCGAGTATTTGCAGGATGTGATAAAAAAGCAAGCGGTAGTCAATAGTGGAATAACATTTAAGCTGTACGATTATGAAACAGACCAAGAGTTTGAGTATTATTATGAGAATGGTATTGTGGACTACGTAAAAGAAAAGGCAGAGGATAAAAACTTTAGTAGTGTACAGTACATAAAGACAAAGACTCAGGGAAGAGATAGAAAAGATAAGCCTGAGTATAAGTTAAAGATGGAGATAGCGTTTTGTTTTAGCAATCAATTAAGTAGTGTAGAGTATTACCATAATTCAAGTTTTCTAGAGCATGGTGGGGCGCCAGACAAGGCTATAAAGACTGCTTTTGTGTACGAGATAGATAAATTTTTAAAAGACAGTGGTAGATACAATAAAGACGAAGCGCGAATAACTTATAACGATGTATATGACAGTTTGATACTAGTAACAAATTCGTTTTCTACTGAAACAAGTTATGAGAATCAGACGAAAAAGTCTATTACAAATAGATTTATACAAGAGGCTATGACTGATTTTGTTAAAGAACAGTTAGAGATTTATTTTATAGAGAATAAGTTAGAGAGTGATCGAATATTAGATCAAATATTGGTGAATAAGAGAAGTAGAGAGTCGGCAGAAAAGACAAGAGTTAACATAAAGAAAAAGTTATCGGGTAATATTGATATCGCAAACAGAGTTAAGAAGTTTGTTAATTGTAGAAGTAAGGATGTAGAAAAACGTGAGCTTTACATAGTGGAGGGAGATTCTGCGCTGGGATCTTGTAAGCTTGGTAGAAATGCAGACTTCCAGGCAATAATGGCTGTTAGAGGGAAAATATTAAATTGCTTAAAGGCTGATATAGATACAATATTTAAGAGTGAAATAATAGTTGATCTACTAAGAGTGTTGGGTTGTGGAGTGGAGATAAAGTCTAAGAACAATAAAGAATTTAACAATTTTAACTTAAATAATCTAAAGTGGTCAAAGGTGATAATATGTACCGATGCGGACGTAGATGGATTCCAGATAAGAACATTGATATTGGCGATGTTTTATAAAGTGATGCCAACACTGTTACAGGAGGGGAAGGTATATATAGCAGAATCACCGTTGTTTGAAATTACAACTAAGGATAAGACTTGTTTTGCTTATACTGAATATGAGAAGAGCATGATATTGTCTGGGATAAAAGGTAAGTATACATTGCAAAGGTCTAAGGGATTAGGTGAAAATGAGCCGCAGATGATGTGGGAGACTACAATGAATCCTGAAACTAGAAGGCTTATAAAGGTATTGCCAGATGATGTATTTAATACCGAATATTATTTTGATTTATTGTTAGGAGAGAACTTAGCAGGAAGAAAAGCGTTTATAGAAGAGAATGGATACAAGTATCTTGATAATATAGATGTAAGTTAAAACTATGGAGGAGTAGAATGAGAGAACAAAATTTAGTTGAACAAAAAATTGTTAGCACACTAGAACAAAACTATATGCCATATGCTATGAGCGTTATAGTGTCAAGAGCAATACCTCAGATAGATGGATTCAAACCATCACATAGGAAATTGTTATATACAATGTACAAGATGGGATTATTAAAAGGGAATAGAACGAAGTCTGCTAATGTAGTTGGGCAGACTATGAAATTAAATCCGCATGGAGATGCGGCTATTTATGAGACATTGGTGAGGTTGACAAGAGGAAATGGTGCAACGCTACATCCATACATAGATTCTAAAGGAAACTTTGGTAAGCAATATTCAAAAGAGATGAAATATGCAGCATCTAGGTACACGGAAGTTAAATTAGATGAGATATGTGAGGAAATATTTAGGGATATAGATAAAGATACAGTAGAGTTTGTAGACAATTATGATGGAACATTGAAGGAGCCACAATTATTCCCTGTAACGTTTCCGAATATATTAGTTAACTCAAATCAAGGTATAGCTGTTGGAATGGCAAGTAATATTTGTAGCTTTAATCTAAAAGAAGTGATAGATGCGACAATAGAGTATTTAAAAGATGAAGAAGTGGATGTGCTCAAATATTTGAAGGCTCCTGACTTTTCAACGGGTGGAGAGCTAATATTTAATGAAAAAGAGATGCGAAGTGTCTATGAAACAGGCAGGGGGAGTTTTAAATTACGAGCTAGATATAAATTTGACAAGAAAAATAGTTGCATAGAAGTGTTTGAGATACCGTATACTACTACAACAGAAGCTATAATGGATGATGTTATATCATTGGTTAAGTCAGGGAAGATAAGAGAAATAGTAGATATAAGAGACGAGACGGATTTAGGTGGTTTAAAAATAGCGATAGATGTAAAAAAGAATACGGATGTTGACGCACTTATGAAGAAGCTTTATAGATTTACGTGTCTTGAAGATTCATTTAGTTGTAACTTCAATATATTGATAGACGCAAAGCCACGTGTGTTAGGTGTTAAAGATATCATAAAAGAGTGGTCATTATTTAGAATTGATTGTGTAAAAAGAAGGATAAACTCGGAACTAAAAGATAAGAGGGATAAACTTCATCTTTTTCGTGGATTGAAGAAAATTTTATTAGATATCGACAAAGCAGTGCATATTGTAAGGGAAACTAAAGATGACAAGGATGTTGTGCCCAATTTGATGAGTGGGTTTGATATAGACCAAGTTCAAGCAAATTTTGTGGCGGAGATTAAGCTTAGGAATTTAAACAAAAGCTATATAATAAATAAAGTAGAGGAAGTGGGTAGCCTAGAGAGAGAAATAGAAGATCTTGTTAGTACATACGAGAGTGATAAAAAAATAAAGGCTATCATAATAAATGAGCTAGGGAATATATCAAAGAAATATGGAAGGCCAAGAAAAACACAAATAATTGATCAGGAGGATGTAGAAGAGCTTAAAAAGGAACATTTGATAGAGGATTATAACTTGAAAATTTTCTTGACAAAACATAATTATTTGAAAAAGATACCTCTTACATCGCTTAGAAGTAATCCTGAGCAGAAGCTTAAAGAGGATGACAGAATTGTTTTAGAGATTGATACACATAACAAAGCGGACTTATTGTTGTTCTCGAACAAGTGTATAGTCTATAAAATGAAGATGTATGAGATTGTCGATTGCAAGGCAAGCAATTGGGGGGAATATCTAAGTAATTTGTTGTCGCTAGAAAACGGAGAAGAAATTATACATGTAGTTGCAACGGATGACTATATGGGATATATGATATTTGGATTTTCAAATGGAAAAGTTGCTAAAGTGAGTCTTGATAGTTACAAGACAAAGACAAATAGAAAGAAACTTGCTAATGCGTACTCTGATGTATCTGAATTAGTTTATATAAATGATGCAAAGGATGAGATGGAGTTAGTTGCATGTAGTAGTTTAAATAAAGTAATAGTGTTTAGTACAGATATGATAAACACGAAAAGCACAAGGAACACAATAGGTGTCCAGGTGTTGAAAGAGAAAAATGGTAGTAAGATGGTGGATGTATTTGGTTTAGATAGTGCAAATTTTGAGGATGCGGATTATTATAGACCAAAGAATATACCGGCAGTTGGGTATTATTTAAAGGAGGAAGATATAAATAGTAAACAAATTAGTATAGATAATCTTAGTTAAGTTAGGGGAAGTGGCACAATGAAATTGGGTAATAGTCAAGAGTTGGTAAATGCAAGTACGTTACACATGTTGAGTGTGTATAATGGATTGGAAAGTACAGAGGTTTTGAATGTAGAAAATTTGAGTAAATCCGACACGGTGTTGGTTGTAGTGGACATGGTGAATGGTTTTGTGAAGAGAGGGAATTTGGCAAGTAGTAGAATAAAAAGTATAGTAGATCCAATACGTAAGGTAAAGGATAAATGTGATGCTTTAGGTATAAGAGTGCTTGCGTTTGCAGATTGTCATACAGAAAATTCAGAAGAGCTTAGGATGTTTCCAAAGCATTGTATGAAAGGAACAGAAGAGGAAGAAATAATAAGCGAGTTAGATATAAGCAATGTGATAAAGAAAAATAGCACAAATGGATTTTTAGAAGAAGAGTTTCTAAAATGGCTTAGTGATAATGAGAATGTCTGTAATTTTATAGTTGTTGGATGTTGTACAGATATATGTGTGAAGGATTTCGCAATTACTTTAAAATTGTGGTTTAACAAAAATAATAAGAAAAGCAGAGTTATAGTGCCAGTGGATGCAGTGGAAACATATGATGCACCATGGCATGATGCATTTGTTAAGAATGTTATAGCATTAGATATGATGATAGATAGTGGCATTGAAGTAGTGAAAAATATAGTTTAAGGAGCTTGGGCAAGTGAAGAGAAATTTGACGTTGTTGATGGATTTTTATGAGATGACGATGGCGAATGGCTATTGGGATAATGGTATGAAGGATACGGTTGTTTATTTTGATATGTTTTTTAGAAAGATACCCGATGATGGTGGGTTTGCGATAATGGCAGGACTTGAGCAACTGATAGAGTATATAGAGGACTTGAAATTTGAGGAGCAAGACATTGAGTATTTAAGAGAGAAAAAGTTGTTTAGTGAAGGATTTTTAAATTATCTAAGAGAGTTCAAGTTTGAGTGTGATGTGTGGGCAGTACCTGAGGGAACACCAATCTTTCCTAATGAACCTATTATTACGGTAAGAGGTCCTATAATACAGGCACAATTACTAGAGACAATGATTTTAATCACAATAAATCATCAAACATTGATAGCTACCAAAGCTAATAGAATAGTGAGAGCGGCAAAAGGAAGGCCAGTAATGGAGTTTGGGTCTAGAAGGGCACAAGGCTATGATGGAGCTATATATGGTGCAAGAGCAGCATATATAGGTGGATGTGTTGCTACTGCATGTACGATAAGTGACAGAGATTTTGGAGTAACTGCGGCTGGTACAATGGCCCATAGCTGGGTGCAGGTATTTGAGTCGGAATTAGAGGCATTTAGAGCGTATGCAAGATCATATCCAGATGATTGTACTCTTTTAGTTGATACATATAATGTGTTAAAGTCGGGGATACCAAATGCAATAAAGGTGTTTAATGAGGAGATTCTTCCTAGAGGATACAGACCAAAGGGAGTTAGGATAGATAGCGGAGATATTGTGTATTTGTCTAATAAAGCAAGGCAAATGTTAGATGATGCAGGATTTAAAGATTGTAAGATAGTGATATCTAACGCATTGGATGAGTATATAATAAAAGAAATTTTAGATAATGATGCCAAAGTAGATTCATTTGGAGTAGGGGAAAGACTAATAACATCTAGATCAGAACCTGTGTTTGGAGGAGTGTATAAATTAGCGGCAATAGAAAGGAATGGCAAAATTATACCTCGGATAAAGATAAGTGAGAATGAAGGTAAAATAACTAATCCGGGGGTAAAGGAAATTTGGCGTATATATGATAAAGACAAAGCGATGGCGGACGTTATTACGCTGAAGGATGAGACAATAGATGAGAGCCAATCATACATGTTGTTTGATCCGGAATACACATGGAAGAAAAAAACTGTGGTAGGATTTAGCGCAAAAAAAATACGCAAACAAATATACCAAAGTGGTGCCTGTGTGTACAGTAGACCGAGTCTTGATGGCATAAGAAAATATTGTGATGATCAAATCAAAACATTATGGAGTGAAGTTTTACGGTTTAGTAATCCTCACAAATATTATGTAGATTTGTCATATAAACTGTGGAGTCAGAAAAAGAAACTATTAGATGAATACTCGTAAGCCAATTATTGTAATTGTTTTTTCAAATGAAGTAGGAATCCTTTTATTATACGAGGAGTAGTTTCATCTACATAATGAATTTTTAAACCGTATTCTGATTGTGTAGGTGAGACTTTGTTTTTTCTAATGACTATACAAGTCAAATCAATGGACTTACTACCTATATCAAAGGATATCTTCAATTTCTGATATATAGGGAATTCCGCATCGCAAAGTATCATCAATCCATTAAGGCTCATGTTTTTGATGATGCCAGGATATTTGGTAAGAGATTGACCTATTTGGATATTGCAGTTTCTGGATAAAGGAAATCTTTCAAATAATCTTTTTTCCTCTAGAAGATCAATTTTTTCTATAGATAATGAAAGAATTTTCTTGTTAGAATCAAAATCTAAAATGGATCCGCCTAGTACGTAGATTTTTTTTTCTGAAGAAAAAGACATGGCTACGGGATCATTTTTTGAAAACGAATACGAATTATCGTTACCTAAAATATGTATAGACACAGAATTATCAGAGCAATGTAAAACTTTCCCTTGTAAAGGTAGACTACTAGAATAATGCTTCATGGATACAACTACACCAACATTAATTTTCATAATAATCACTCCAAAAAAATATTTAAATACAAAAGAATCGATAATATATGTCTCTAATTATTATTATAATACATATAATAACAAAAATCCATAGTAAAATATTAACAAAAGTTTTGGAAAGAAGTTAACAAAAGAAATTAAAGAAAAAATTTCATAATATTTGTGGAAAATATTATAAAAAGAGTGTATAATAAGTTGAAATCAAGAAATAAGGGGTGTTGAAATGGTAAGAAAGTTTTTTACATCAGAGTCTGTTACAGAAGGTCATCCAGACAAAATGTGTGATCAGATTTCGGATGCGATATTAGATGAAATATTTAGGCAAGATAGTAATGCTCGAGTGGCTTGTGAGACAGCGACTACAACAGGTATGGTATTGGTTATGGGAGAAATAACAACAGAGTGTTACGTTGATATACCAACCATAGTGAGGGAGACAATAAGGGAAATAGGATATGACAGAGCAAAGTATGGTTTTGATTGCGATACTTGTTCAGTTATAACAGCTATAAATGAACAATCTAAGGATATAGCACTTGGTGTAGACAATTCCCTAGAAGAGAAAAAAGGTGAAATGGGAAAAGAGATTGGAGCAGGTGATCAGGGTATGATGTTTGGATACGCGTGCGATGAGACACCGGAACTTATGCCTATGCCAATATCATTGGCGCACAAACTGACACGAAGATTAACAATGGTGCGTAAGGAAAACATATTAGATTATTTAAGGCCAGATGGTAAATCCCAGGTTACGGTAGAATATGATGGGGATAAACCTGTTAGAGTAGATACAGTTGTTATATCAGCACAGCATGATGAAGCGATAGATCATGATACTATAGAAAAAGATATCATAGAGAAAGTTATAAAGAAGGTTATACCAGAGAGTTTGATGGATGATAAAACTAAATTTTTTATAAATCCTACAGGAAGGTTTGTAGTTGGAGGGCCTAAAGGAGATGCAGGATTAACAGGAAGAAAGATAATAGTAGATACATATGGTGGTTATGCGAAACATGGAGGAGGAGCTTTTTCAGGAAAGGATCCAACAAAGGTGGATAGGTCAGCTGCGTATATGGCAAGGTATGTTGCCAAAAATATTGTTGCAGCGGGGCTTGCTAGAAAATGTGAGGTGCAGCTAGCATACGCAATTGGTGTGGCCAAACCTGTGTCTATATTGGTTGATACACATGGTACAGGAATTATTGAAGAAGACAAGCTAGTAGAATTAGTAAGAAAGAATTTTGACCTAACACCGTCTGGTATAATTAAGCATTTGGATTTAAGAAAGCCAATATATAAGCAGGTTGCAGCTTATGGCCATTTTGGTAGAGTAGATTTAGATTTAACTTGGGAGAGAACAGATAAAGCATTACTATTGCAAGAACAAAGTAAAAATATGTAGCGATTTATGGTATAATAATATAGTAAAAAAATTAGTAAATTATAATATAAAAAAGGGAGTGTCTAAAAGACATTCTCTTTAGTCTTGAAAAGGGGAGGAAATATCCAATGAAAAGATTTTTGAAATGTTTTAGAATTTTTGGTAGTGGTAGAGAGGAACGAAATCAAGTATGCAAAAATCAAGATGATCAAAATGCCTATGTTTCAAAAGAATTTGGAAGTACTCTTCTTCATTTTGTTTGTGCAAATAATATTGTTGATGTAGTTGATACAGTAATAGACAAGGGTATAAATGTAAATACAATAGATAGTTTTGGTTTTACACCGCTGCATTTGGCATGTGAAGTAGAAGCAATAGATATAGTAAAAATTCTTTTGCAAAGAGGTGCAGATGTTAATATACCTACACGAAGAGGTGAAACACCCGTCTATATAGCATCTGGCAAAAGTAATATAAAAATGGTTAGGCTGTTATTGAAAAATGGTGCTGATGCATCAATGGACACCATAAAGGGAGATACACCACTTAGTATTGCCTGTAGATATAGAAATGTTGAGCTGGCAGAACTTTTGTTAAACAATGGAGGGATAAAGAGAACAGAGAAAGGTGTTGATGTTCGCCCATTACGGTATGCGTGTAAGAATGGAGATTTATATATGGCAAAACTATTGATTATGAAAGTACCCGACATAAATTTGGAAAAATCACTACATTGGGCATGTGAGGGCAAAAATACTCATTTAATAAAAGAATTATTAAATAAAGGGGTTGATATTAACTCGGTTGATGAAATTGGAAGGACACCATTTCGAGTGGCTTGTGATAAAAGAATGTATGGTATAGCAAAATTATTTGTAAAAAGAGGAGCCAATCTGGATACTATAGATAAATTTGGGACGACTCCATTAATGGCGTTGATGCTGTCTAGAAATGATCTAACATTAATACAGTTTATGGATATGATAGAGGTTATGAAGCTATTGATAGATAATTTTGTAGATATATCAATTTTGTCAAGGAAGAAAGAAGATGGGTTAATCAAGTCTTTATTAAGCGATTCTAGTGTGAGAGTTAGAGCAAGAATTGCACTTCATGTAGGTGATTTGGATGTATTAAAGAAAAGCCTTTCTGAATATTACATGGAGTATAAGCCAGAGTATAATAATCCTATTAACAAGGATTTTAAAAATTTATTAGAAGTGGTGGATAATCTAAATCAGCTAGATCATATTGTAAGCTTTGCACACAAGCTAAAAAAAAGTAAAGATTATATTCGTTTAAAGAAAAAAATCTTGAAGTTATATAAAGATAATAAGGTATCAGAGGATACGTTAAGGAGTACAAAAAATATAATAGATACAGTAGATAAATTTTATGAGGACGTAAACAGTGTAGCTAATACAAAAGTGATAGAGTCAATTGTATTGCCAGTTAAAAGAATGCAAAGGAAAAATAAAAATCAAAGTATTTGACAAGTAAATGGTATTATGATATTATACTATTTGGCCGCACGGAAAAGGTTTTTTAGAAATACATTTAAATAGATGTTACCTTAAACGGCGAGTATTACCCAGGAGGTGTAAGTTATAGTGTATGCAATAGTAGAAACAGGAGGAAAGCAATTTAAAGTACAAGAGGGCGATGTAATTTTTGTTGAGAAGATAGATGCTAATACAGAAAGTACAGTAGTTCTTGATAAGGTACTTATGGTATCGGATGGTGATACTGTTAATGTGGGAGCTCCATATGTAGAGGGAGCAACTGTAAGTGCGAAAGTTTTATCTCAAGGAAAGTCAAAAAAGATTATTGTATTTAAGTACAAACCTAAAAAAGGTTACAAGAGAAAACAAGGGCACAGACAACTATATACAAAGCTACATATCGATAAGATTAATGCCTAGTCTTTGTGCGAGGATAAAGTGAGAAAATGATTAATATTAATATAGTAGAAGATGAATTTGGTTTTGTGCGAGGTTTTGAAATATCAGGTCATTCGGGATATGCTCCAATGGGAAAGGATATTGTTTGCGCGGCAGTTTCGGCATTAGCATATACTGCAGTAGGTGCTATTGAGGATATGTGTGATAAACCCTTGTGGGAGTCGAGTGACGGGTATATGAAGTGTATCATAACTGATGATATTGTGAATAAAAATAAGGATATTGCAAAGACCATTTTAGATACTATAGTAATAGGATTTAAACAGATTGAATTATCGTATGGTAAATATGTGAGGGTTGTACGTAGGAGTTAGTTATTGTACAATGGTATCAGTATTTAGGGAGGTGTATAATGATGTTAATGATTAATTTGCAGTTGTTTGCGCACAAAAAAGGAATGGGAAGTTCTAAGAACGGTCGTGATAGTGAGTCTAAAAGACTTGGAGTTAAAGCTTCAGACGGACAATTTGTGAAGGCAGGTTCGATTATAGTAAGACAAAGAGGGACCAAAATTCATCCAGGAGAGAATGTGTCCAAGGGAAAAGATGATACTTTGTTTGCTACTGCTGATGGAGTGGTTTCGTTCGGAAGGCTTCCAAAGAAGAGGAAAAAGGTAAGTGTTGTAGTAGCTTAAAGTAATAGGGCCTCATCCTGCATTTTTTGTAGGATGAGTTTCTATATTCTAAAATAATAAGATAAGGAGAAATTACTGTTTTAGGTAATCTGTGTAGTTATGTTTATAGATAGTGCGAAGATATTTGTAAAAGCAGGAGATGGCGGAAATGGAGCTGTTTCATTCCATAGAGAAAAGTACATTGCCAAGGGTGGCCCTGATGGAGGGGACGGAGGAAAAGGTGGCGATGTGGTTTTTATTGTTAAAAGTGGGATGAGAACGCTGGCAGATTTTAGATATAAAAAGAAGTATAAGGCATCCCCAGGTGAAAATGGTAGTGGCAAGAATTGCACTGGGAAGAGTGCTTCGGACTTATATGTAGAAGTACCCAGTGGGACTATAGTAAAAGATGATACTACAGGAAGAGTAATAGCAGATTTGGTGAAAGAAGACCAAAGGGTTGTAGTTGCAAAAGGAGGAAAAGGTGGTGCGGGGAATCAGCACTTTGCTACATCAAGAAGGCAGATCCCTAATTTTGCTAAAGTAGGGGAATTAGGTGAAGAAAAGTGGATAAGGTTGGAGTTAAAGTTGTTAGCAGATGTAGGACTTGTTGGTTATCCCAATGTGGGTAAGTCGACCATATTGTCTATGGTCACAAATGCAAATCCAAAGGTTGCAGATTATCATTTTACGACAATTACGCCTAATTTGGGTGTTGTAGATTTAGGTGATGGGCAAAGCTTTACTATTGCAGATATACCAGGGCTTATAGAGGGAGCCAATGAAGGAATTGGTTTAGGACATGAATTTTTAAAGCATGTAGAAAGAACTAAGCTTTTGTTGCATGTAATAGACGTAGCGGGGTTGGAAGGACGAAGTGCAATAGAAGATTTTGAAGTAATAAACCAAGAACTTAAAAAGTATAATGAAAAGTTAGCTAGTAGGCCTCAGATTGTGGTGGCCAATAAGATAGATGTGTTGGATGATACAAATAAAATAAATGAATTAAGAGAATATTTGACTGCTAGGGGAGTAGAAATGTTTGCAGTTTCTGCAGCAACTAATGAAGGGCTAATGAAGCTTATGTCGTATGTGCATGAGAAGCTAAAGACTATTGAAGATGTGAGTGTAGTTGATGAGATATACGATGAATATGAGTATACGATAAAAGAAGATGATTTAGAGATAATACAAGAAGATGGAGTGTATAAAGTTCGTGGAGAGTGGGCTAGAAAGCTTGTGTATTCAGTGAATCTGTCAAGTTATGAGTCATTACAGTATTTGCAGAGAGCTTTAGTTAAAAAAGGTGTGATAAAAAGATTAGAGGAGCTTGGTATACAAGATGGAGATACAGTTTTAGTTCATGACTTTGAATTCGATTATGTGAAATAAATAGTTTTTTGTTTGATAGAAGATTGATCTGGAAAAAATAAAAAATTTCCTCAATATTAGCCATGCAAGCCGAATGCGTACAAACGAGGCAACTTTTTGGTTGACATTTTTCAGTATATAATGATATAATCGTAAAGCATAATGCGGTATGCATTATTTAAAAGAAAAAAGGGGGAATTTGTCATGAATAAAAGAGGTAAAATAGTTACTTCATTGGTTGCAATTATGTTAATGCTAGGATCAGTGAAAATTGGCATGTATGTAAAAGATAGAATTATGGAAAGTAGTTCAAAAGGGTGTTGTGTAACTAATAAAGATAACAGTATAGAAGCCGTAGCTAAAAATGATAGAGAAGGCGGTGCTGTATGTTATATAACAGTAAAAGAAGGGGAAAAGTTGGTTGTAAAATCGGATATAGAAAAAGGAGAAGCGAGGGTAAAATTGTCCTTAGTTAAAGATAAAAAAGACTCTAAAGAGGTACCACATGATATATTAGAGTTGTTAAAAGACGAAAATAAAGAGGCAGAATTTGATGAGACATTTAAAGATAAAGGAAGTTATGAATTTGAACTTCCAGCAGGTGACTATGAGGGAATATATACAAGTGGGAAGAAAACAACTACAGGAAAGCTTGTAATAACATCAGAAGCAAAATAATAGGACATTAGTTTAAAAGGACTCTAATTTAAATGAGAGTCCTTTTTTTGGATTAAAATCGGTTGAGAAAGTACTTTGAAATTTAAAAACAGTAAGTTTTTTTGGTATAAATAGGTATTTGAAATTTTCATCAAAAAATTAAAGAAAAAGTGAAAAAATGTATTGACAATTTAAGGTTTGAATGATAAACTTAGCAAGTGAAATGTTTGATGCGGGTTTAACTCAGTGGTAGAGTGTCACCTTGCCAAGGTGAAAGTCGCGAGTTCAAGTCTCGTAACCCGCTCCATAATGTCTTCTAGAGCGTGCGGGTGTAGTTCAATGGTAGAACTTCAGCCTTCCACGCTGACTGCGAGGTTTCGATTCCCTTCACCCGCTCCAGACATAAGAGGACATAAGGCATTGTGGTTTTTCTGCGATGCCTTTTTTTGTCAGGTATAAATGATGTCAAGCTAAGTTAAGCAGTACGAAGATGGAGAGGGGTTGTAATAATGGAAGTTAAGCAAAATGTTACATTAAAGTATTTGAAGGAGTTTTTTTTCTTATTCATAGGTACAGTGTTGGCGGCAATAGCGCTGGAGTTTATATTAATACCCAATAAGATTATAGACGGTGGAGTGGTTGGTATATCTATAATAGTGAGTCACTTAGTTAATATGCCAGTTAGTTTATTTACGTTTTTACTAAATGTACCATTTTTATTTTTTGGTTATAAACAAATAGGTAGAACATTTGTTGTTAAATCGTTATTTGCGATAACGTCTTTGTCTTTGTGGCTTAGTGTTCTAAATGGTAGATTTCTCTTTACAGAGGATGTGTTTTTAGCAAGTGTATTTGGAGGAATCTTATTAGGAATAGGCGTTGGTACAGTTATAAGGTATGGAGGTTCATTGGATGGAACAGAAATGGTGGCCATAGTTTTAGATAAGAAGACTACTTTTTCAGTTGGTCAGATAGTTATGTTTTTCAATTTATTTATATTAAGTAGTGCAGGATTAGTTTTCTCTCCAGATAGAGCTATGTACTCATTAGTGACATATTTTGTGGCGTATAAATTTATGGATATGGTAGTTGAAGGATTTGAAAAAGAAAAGGCTATACTAGTTATAACAGATAAAGGTGAGGAAGTAGGGGAAGCTATTACCGCAAGGTTAGGAAGAGGAGTTACTTTTTTAGAAGGAAAAGGTGGATATTCTAAAGGAAGAAAACAAATATTATATTCAGTTATAACGCGTTTAGAGATAGCAAAGCTTAAAGATGTGATAAAAGCGTTAGATAAAAATGCATTTGTTACAGTAAGTGACGTATCTGATGTTGTTGGAGGTAAAAATAGAAAGAAAAATATACATTAAAGGAAGGTAAGTAGTCGTGAATTGTGAAATTTTGTCTGTTGGTACAGAGCTATTGATGGGACAGATAGCTAATACAAATGCAATGTATATATCTAATAAACTAAATGAGATAGGCGTTAATGTGTATTATCATAGTGTAGTTGGAGATAATCCGTCTAGAATGGAGGATGTGATAAAACTTGCATTGAGTAGGGCAGATTTGGTTCTGTTAACAGGAGGCTTAGGTCCTACCGAAGATGATTTAACCAAAGAGATAGTTTCACAAGTATTGGGAAGAAAGCTGGAGTTTAGTGAAGATGTTTATGCGTGTATAGAAGATTATTTTGTAAGGAATCGAAAGAGGAATACGCCTAATAATAGAAAGCAAGCATATGTACCGGAAGGAGCAATTGTTGTACCTAATAAAGTGGGGACAGCATGTGGTTTTATATTAGAGGTTGGAGAAAAGGTGGTAATTATGTTACCAGGTCCACCTTTGGAGTTAAATCCCATGTTGAATGATACAATTGTTCCTTATTTGGCTAAAAGGACTAATAGATCAATAAAGTCTAAGTATATAAAGGTATTTGGACTAGGAGAGGCAGATGTTTGCGATAGAATATCAGATTTGATAGAGTCGCAAAGTGATCCAACAATAGCTACATATTGTGAATTGGGAGAAGTTTTAATAAGGGTAACTACTAGCCAAAGAGATGATAGTGTATTGAGTTTGATGGTAAGAAAGTTATATGATTATTTAGGAGAATATATATACAGTGAAAATGGTGAGAAGTTAGAAGAAGTTGTAGTAAAGCTCTTACAAGAGAATAAAAAGAATGTTGCCTGCGCAGAGTCTTGTACAGGTGGGTTGTTGTCGGCAAAACTAACTAGCGTTAGTGGATCATCGCAAGTGTTTAATAGAGGGATAGTTTCGTACAGTAATGTGGCAAAAATGGAAAATTTAAATGTTCCAGAGGACATTTTAAATAAATTTGGTGCGGTTAGCAAGGAAACTGCTGAGTACATGGCAAGAGGAGTTAGAGAAATATCAAATACTGATATAGGTGTGTCAATAACAGGTATAGCAGGGCCTACAGGAGGTACAAAAGAAAAACCAGTAGGCTTGGTTTATATAGGATTATCGACGAAGTTTAAGACTATAGCTATAGAGACAAGATTAAATGGAGACAGAAACAAAATAAGGGAATTGACTTGCAAGAACGTATTAAATATGATACGTCTTGAAATAATAGGCAAGTTAAATAAGTAGAGGTGTTTTAATTTGGAGAAAAAATCTAAAGTAACGTTAAAAGGCGCGGCCCTAATAGTGATGTCGTCTATAGTGGTTAGTAGACTAACAGGATTTTTAAGAGAAATGTTAGTACCTAATATGATAGGAGTAGACGAGGTTGGAGATGCATACACCATTGCATTTAAGATAACGGGGCTTATGTATGACTTACTCGTTGGTGGAGCGATTTCATCAGCTCTTATACCTGTGTTGTCTGGATATATTATAAAAGATAAAGAGGAAGAAGGCTGGAAGGCTGTAAGTACTTTTATGAATATGGTGCTTATTGCGATGATTGTATTTTGTGTGTTAGGAATGATATTTACGCCTAAGATAATGCCATTGGTTGCAATGGGGTTTAAGAGTGAATACCAGAAGGCACTTTCGGTTAAGTTAACTAGAATCTTATTTCCGTCAGTGTGTTTTTTGATGTTAGCAGGTTTTTCGAATGGCATATTGAATTCATATAACAGATTTGCGGTTGCAAGTTATGGACCGTGTATATATAACATAGGCTGTGCGGCAAGTATTTATTTTTTGAGTAATACAAGAGGTGGTGTATGTTGGGTGGCTTATGGTGTGACTGTGAGTTCATTTTTGTATTTTTTATTCCAGATTTTATTTGCATCAAGAAACATGAAATTTTATAGACCAAAGATATTTTTAAAGCATGAGGGATTCAGAAAATTATTTAGACTTGCAATACCGTCTATGATATCGTCTTCTATAGTACAAATAAATGTTTTGATATCGAGTTCTTTTTCGTCGTTGTTTAAGAAGGGAAGTGTAACAGCGTTTAGTATGGCGGATAGAATATGGCAAATGCCGTATGGTATATTTGCACAGGGTATCGCTACAGCTATTTTACCTTCATTATCAGCAAAAGTTGCGATAGGGAAAGTTGATGAGTTTAGAAAGACTTGGCTAAAAAGCTTGAGAGTAACGTTATTATTAACTATACCGTCGGCTATGGGGTTTGTTGTACTAAGAAGAGAAATAGTGCAAACAATTTTCAAATTCACAAATAAATTTAGTGATGAGTTTGTGGGTGTTTCGGCAAATGTTTTGATGTATTTTTCTATAGCATTGATAGCACAGTCATTGGTACTTATAATAACTAGAGCGTTTTATGCCAATAATGACACGAAGACACCATTGTATATAGGGACAAGTACTATAGTGCTAAATCTTGTGCTTAGTTATATATTTTGTAATTATACGAATTTAGGAGTATCAGGAATGGCGCTTGCATACTCTGTGGCAAGTACAGTGAATGCGATAATTTTATTTATAGTGTTTAACAAAAGAACAGGTGGACTTATTGATTGGGGTGTCTTTAAGTTTTGCCAGAAAGTAGTGTTGGGGAGCGTGTTGATGGCAGTAGCGATATTGGGATTAAAGTTTTTATGTCCTGATGTCGGTTTGAGCAAGCTAGTGCAATTAATAAGTTTGGTTATAAACATTGTAGTTGGAGTTACAGTTTATTTTATATCGATATGGCTTCTTGGAGTGGAAGAGGTACGCGAATTGATTGCTATGGTATTGAGAAAATTTAAGTTACGTGTAGATTAAACGGGAAGCATTATACATGCTTCCCATTCTAAAATATTAAATTTTACTTGTGTTAAAATTCATAAAATTATATAAAATATTGCATGCATCTAATCTAGTTATGGTGTCATTTGGACGAAAATGCGAATCACCGTTTCCTACGATTAATCCAAAGCCGTTAGCAATGCATATGTAAGGAAAATATTCGTCTGATATAGTATTACAGTCAATAAAATTGCATTTTAAAATGTTTCTTAAATTTTTTAGGTTGTCAAGATAGCTGTAGCTAGAAGATAATAGCATTTTTAAGAACTGGCATCTTGAAATAGGTTTAAGGGGTTCCTTTTCTAAAGGAGTGATTATGTTATAAGCGTAGGCAATATTGTAAATGCTTTTAAAGTTGTCTATGGTAATATTGCGAGAGTCAAAAGAATATCCCAAAGTATTAGCAAATAAGATAAGTGCATCTAGTTGGGTTAATTCTTTGGATTCATAAAATATTTTAGAGTGATCAAACCCAACACCATGCTCGCCAAGAAGTATTAAACGATCTTTAGCGTAGCAGGTATCAATGTTTAAGTATGTGAAAGGTTTAGAAGATGGAGCATTGAATGCTAGGAAAGATCCATCTTTTGCTAAAATGCCGTCTATTTTAGGATATTGTAGTAAATAAGCGAGTAATAGAGTTTCTTTTTTGTCCTCTAAAATTTCAGTAATGTAGTACAACTTGGCAGTACTGTTGTTTTGTAAAATTTTTGTAGCATCAGCTGAGCTTATTATTTTATTTGGTTGTTCAAAAGTTATAGAATCATCCCAATGTTCGCTGAAACTATCAACATAGCCGGTGTATTTATTAACTCTTAAGGTTAGATAGTTTTGCTTAAACAAATAGTTGTTTACAATTTGAACATATTTAAAGTTATTATCGTTGAAGCTAAAAAGTTTGGATTTTTCAAAAAAGCTATTTTTTGATCTTTTAAGAAAATCAATATGATAGTCTGTAGTGGCCCCAATAGGATGATAAGGCTCTGATTTTCTATAAGGATATGAAGTATAGAGTGAAATAATGGTGCCAGTTTTAGCATTTACAAGAACAAATTTTGATATAGTAGTGTCTAGGGCATTATCATTATTTAACATACCAAGTGATTCAAAATCATTATCTGAAGTGTAAACTAATCTACAAAATATATCCTTTGATGTAGAAGTTTTCGCATAGGTATAAGAAGATAATTTATACTTAGTAATGCCTAATTCTTTTTGACTCTTAACAAGCTTATCTAATTCAGTACTGGGCAATACATCAGATATTTTATTTATAGCATCAAGTTCTATTTCGCTTAAAGAATTATCTACATCAGTTTTTAACTTTGGAGAATCTACAACAGTATCTCTGTTTAGAGGATAGTAGTTGTTATAATAAAAAAGTCTTCCACTGTCTGCATTAACATAGTGACGAGAGTAGTCAGGTAGAGTATATACAAGTTTTGCCACAGTGTCACTTGGGTTATTTGGATCTAATATGTATTCTATATTAGTTACAGGAAGTTCGTTTATGAAAATAGATTTAGCGTTGGAAGAGTTTATATTAGGTGAATTATTAGGTATTGGATCATTATTTAATCCGATAAACTCATCTCTTAAGAAAGAAATGACTTCTGTATCAGAGAGATTAACAGTTATAGAAAAATCAAATACAGAGTCGATTCCGTTTAATTTAATAACTCCAGTAAAAATAGGATTATAAGAATTTGTTGAGAAAGTATTTGGCATGTTATAAAAATAAAAACTTTCATTTTCTCGAAGGACTTTGTTTAAAAAATTTATTGCTTGTTGCTTACAAGCAATAAATTTTTCTTTCGATAGTATAGGTGAGAAATTGAAAGAATATTTGTTTTCAGGAGTAGTTGATCTTTTGTTATAAGATAATATAGTATCATTTCCGGTGACACAGACATTAATATCAGTTTTTAAACCATGCCAAGTAAGATTCCATTTTTTATAAGATCCGTAATCACTTGATGATATGTTTAGGTCAATATAGTCGTCGGAAATGTCAAAAACATTTTTAACATAGAGTATAGCATGAGATAATCCTGTATCAGCACTGTGGGCAAGTATTTGACATGACAATCCCAAAACTACAACTAATGATAAACATGCAGAAACAATTTTCTTAAACATAAAATCATCCTTTCTGGAAATTAATTAGACCTTTTTTTGGTGAGAATCTCAAGTATTTCGGGATATATCTCTTGAAAATATTTTTTCCAGTTAGCACATATAGTATTAGCAATATTAGTGTCGGTCAAATTTAGTTTTAAGTCAATTAAAAATTTAGTATCATGGCTTACACGGCATACAACGTTGCAGTCGCCATTTTCTGTATCTTCATAATTTGCGAAAATAAATGAATCCAATTTTTTACTTTCTTTTTGGATATTAATCAATGTATTAATTTTATGCAATACACTTTTGGGAATTACGCTTCCGAAGAAATCCAAACTCTTTTCTCCATCTGGTGTAGTAGAATAGTATGTTTTGTTGTTGTAAGTTTTTGATACAACAAGACTATTGGAACAAAGTTCACTTAAAATTTCCTGAAATACAAAGTAGCTCATAAACTTATTTTTTAATACAATCTCCATTATCTCAATATTGCTAAGAGGTAGCTCAAAATTATCAATTATATATAATAAAATGAGTTTGTGCTCAGCAACTCGTTTACTAGAATCAAGCATAAAAAAATCCTCCCTAAATTTCAGTTCATAATGGAATTATATCACAATAAGAGTTAAATTCCAAACAAAATGTTTATTCTAAGAAAAAAACTTAGGATATATTTTCCTAAAAGTTATTTTTGGTTGTCAAACTAGAAAATTTAATGTTTCTTAATGGTGAATTATCGGGAATGATAATTTTTTTTTGCCAATCTGGGACATATATGATATAATAAAAAACTGTAACAGAAATACCAATAAAGAATTGAAAAATAAGTAAGGGGGATAGTAACAATTTTATTTTTAAGAAATTGTTAATAGACATGAGAGCGTTATTTTTTTCAGTTTCTACAGGAGCGGGACATACAAAAGCAGCCCAGGCACTTAGTGAATATATAAAGCATCAGGATAAGGAATCTTGCATACTAAAAGTGGATACGTTAAAGTATGCTAGTTTTTTTGTGGACAAGATCGTAATTAATGTATATATAAATATGCTAAAGACTACACCTAAGATATATGGAAAATTATATGATATAACAAATGGGGGGCACAGGTTAGGTGAGAATATAAATGGTTTAAGCAATAGAATAAATAAATTATTTTTGTTCAAGATAAAAAAGCTGCTGAAGGAGTTTACACCGGATATCATAATATGTACACATCCATTTGCATTACAAATGGCAAGGAATGCGAAGAAAAAATTGAACCTTTGCGTACCATTGCTTGCTGTTGTAACAGATTATGCGGTGCATCCACTTTGGGTTAAGGGGTGTGCAGATGCGTATATATTACCGCATGAATTTATATTAAATGATGCAATGAATAAAGGAATAGATAGGGATAAGATATATACGTATGGTATTCCAGTAGAAGACAAATTTTTATATAAGTTGGATAAGAACTTGGTACGAAAGAAATTTGGATTTGAGGATGTAACAACATTTTTGATAATGGGAGGAAGTCTTGGGTTTGGTGATATAGAAAATATTTTTATAAAGCTAATTAAGGTTCAACGTCCATTGCAGATAGTTGTTGTTACAGGCACTAACAATAAATTAAAAAAACAGCTGGATAAATATATTTATGATATACATATCAAAAAAAGTATATCTATATTAGGTTATGTAGCTGAAATAAATGAACTTATGGATGTATCAGATTGTATAATAACAAAACCAGGAGGGCTAACGGTTGCGGAGGCGCTAATTAAAGAAATTCCTATTTGTGTTATATCACCTATACCTGGTCACGAAGAAAAAAATGCTACATTTTTGATTAATAGCGGGGTTGCAGCATGTTTGGATAAGCATGATTCGTTGGAGGATTTTTTGTGTCAGGTGTTAGATAATGAAGTAAGGTATAATAACATGAAGCGCATAACAAAAGTCCTTGCAAAACCTAACGCATGCAAGGATATATATGGTCTTATAAAGAAATTGACGTCCTAAGCCTATGTAGAAAGGCTTAGGACGATATTAATCGAGTTTTATTATGTTTAGTGAATTACCAAATGTATCTTGTAGCATCTCTAACTCTCTATGTTTACAAGTAAATAGGATAATTTGATGTTTTAGTGATAACTCTTTTAAGTAATCGATAGTAAGTTTGGTACGAGTATCATCGTACCAAGCAAAAATCTCATCAAATATCAAAGGCAACGATTCAGATGTACTTTCAGAAATTACATCACAAAGACCTATACGTAAAGCTAAATAAATTTGATCTACTGTACCGCCGCTTAGATATTGCGGTGAAACTATGTACATAGAATCTACATGTTTTGCATTTATGTCAAATGAGTTGTTGCAAGAAAGCTTAGTGTATTTTTGATTGGTGATTTTACCAAGTATGTCAGAAAGCTTTCTGTTTAAAGTGGGAATGAAACTATTACTAAGCTCATTGTTGGCTTCTTCAAGTGTATCTAACGCTATTTTAATAGCAAGTTTTTTCCCTTCCAAAGAAGATTTTTCTTCTTCACAAGACGTGATCTTTTGGCCTAGCTCAGATAGGTCTTTATTAAATGTTGATATATTAAACTTAGTTTTTAAATTATTTATAATGTCAGCAGTCAATTTACGATAATCGTTTATGCTTTCATTAACGGACTTAATTCGTTCCTCACAGTTGATAATAGACTGTTTGGATGAAGTGTAGAGGGTATGAGTTGAATCATACTTAGATTTTAGAGCAACAAATTCTTCTATAGACGAAGTATTAGCTCGACTGATAGTTGAAGTTATTACTTCATTTAGATCAATAATTTCTCTTTCACATCCAGATTTGCGACTTTCTAAATATTCTTTATTTGCGGTAAATTTAAATTTCTCAGCACTATATTTTTTGTTTGAAAATGAGAATAACGAGAAAGAAGCAACCGCAGGTCCTATAAGCCAATATTTTTTGAAAGTAATTGTGGTAGTTACAAAAAATATAAACAAAATAAGAAACAAAAATCTAGAAACCGAACTAGGTTTTGTAAGTTTTGCAAGTTCTAAAGAGAATTCTTCCGATTTGTTACGAAGATCTAAGATTCTCTTTTTTGAAGATAATAAATCATCAACAGTACCTTGAGAAAAACGTCTAAATATTTTATGAAGATTTAATGTATCTTGGTAATCTATGAGCATCTGTTTGTAAGTAGCCAATTGCTTTTCTAACCCATCAGCAACATTTTTTAGTTCGTTTAATTTGTTATCGTATTCTTCCATAGATGTCATATATTCATGTAGTTCATTTTTTAAATCTTCATTATCCTCACAAGAATCGATTAGAATAGACAAATCATTTTTTTGGAAATTAGGATTTTGAAGTATATTACTAAATTTCAAAAAATAATCTCTTTTTGCTTCAAGTGACCTTTTCTCATCATAGAGTTCGGATAATTTATTCTCTACAATGTTTATAGGACTTTTTTTAGTTCTATCTGTACCAACAGAAGTTTTTAGAGTATTCATTAAGGCTTCTCTAGCACTTTCATACGACATAACATCCAGTGAATCACTGCTGTGATCGGAAAGATCATCAATTATGCGTTTTCCGTTTGCCCCAGGTATAAAAACCTTGGATTGACCAATAAAGCATGTTTCTTCAAAAGACGATAAACCAAGACCTAGATGTTCTTTTGCAAACTGTAATCCAGTAATTTTGTCTTTATCAAACTGTGATGATACATCAGTTAGGTTAGAGTCATAGAGCTTTGCAGTGTTGTTATCAAAATTACGTTCAATTATATACTCATTAAGATTATCCAAGGAATAAGTTAAAGTTCCTTCATATGGAGAATTATCAATAGGTTTATATTTCTCCATGTTTGATAAATTGTTTTTTGTATTTCTTTCTTTAGATTTAATGGAAAAAAACATAGCTTTAATAAAAGTTTGAAGAGTGGATTTACCGGCCTCATTGTTGCCAAACACGACATTTATTTTATCATCAAACTCCAAAGAAAGATTATTTAATTTACCAAATCCGTGTATATCAATTTTTTTTATTCTCATACTAAGCATCTCCTATATATCAACATCGTTATTATCAATAGCACTGATACCGTAATGTAAAGAAGAAAAAAGAATCTTCTTTTGTGCTTCATCTTCTGTAGCTGCGATTTTTTCTAGTAACTTAGATACAAATAACCCGCGAAGCCCAGGCTCTTTAGCCAAGGATTCCCAATCGTAATCAGGTGTAGTCGCATCAACAAAATTAAAATAGAAAAATTCATAAAAAAGAGAATTATATATATATCCTGAATCTAGTGCTACATCGCGAGGAACAAATCCAAGAAGCTTAAGTTGCATCAGTGTAGCCTTGGGATTCTCGAGTGTAGGCAGGATAGAATTCTTTATTTTGTCTATTACAAACATATCGTTGTCTATAAATGGTAAGTTTAGTTCAATATTTTTGTAGTACGATACGTTGGTTGGTATAAATTTCGCATCTACTTTAAGAGATGATGTTTTATCTATCGTTACAAGGAATACGCCATGTTCACCTTCTTCATCAAAACCTAAGGGATCCGGGCTACCAGGATTGTACACATTACCACTTATAAATTTATTGTGAAAATGACCAATACCTATGTAATCCATATTTAGTTCCTCAAGATATGGCATGTAGAGTGGATTGTATTTAGTTTCAGCAAATTCCATATTAAATGTTCCGTGAGTTAATAAAATATTTATACCCTTATTGTTTAATGGATCAAAGTTAGGTACCGTACTTTCAGATTCTTCAAAATCACAAAAACTAGATCCGTATATATATGTATCAAATTCATCTATATATGCATAGCTTATATGTTTTTTAAATACAACAACATTTTCTTCCCAGTCGTAACTTGCATAATGTGAGTTATTTATAAAAGGATCATGATTACCACAGACTAAAAATATTTTCGCATTGGGTAACTTTTTAAAACCTTCGTTAATAAAATTTATGGTTGACATAGTAACATATTTATGTTCAAATAAGTCCCCACATACGAACAAACAATTCACTTCCTCACGTACGGCAATATCGATAATATTTGAAAAGACATCCTTTAGTGCCTGATTTCTAGTCTCGGCCAAAGTACTAGGCAACGAAGAGAATGGACAATCTAAATGAATGTCTGCACAATGCAAAAATTTAATTTTTCTTACTACTTTTGTATCCATTAAAAAAATCACTCCTTTTAGGTTTACAACAATAATTATAATATGAAATGGAAGTATAGACAAGTATAATTTTTGTGCAAATGGCACAAAATAACAGTTATCAATTGCATGGAGGTAGGTTTACATGAACAAAAAAATTATAGCAACATTAGCTATTTTTATAGCTTTATTGTCGGGAGTTTTAGTGTATGAGTATAGGGATATAAAAAAATTGAGAGGCGAATTGAATAATAATTATAATAGGGCATTTTACGATATGATGGGTTACGTGGATAACATAAAGACTATAATGACAAAGGCAGTGGTTTTTAAAACATGTCCTAAAAGCTCGAATTTTTTGGAGGAGATATGGCATAAAGCTAATATGGCACAGGAAAATTTAAATATGATACCCATAGAGGAAGCAACATTAAAAAAAACGTCAAAGTATTTAAATCAGGTGGGGGATTTTGCATATTCTTTGAACAAGCAAAGTCTTAATAAAAAAGATTTAACACAAGATCAACAAAAAACATTACAGAAATTAAAAACATATTCAGAGGTATTGATGCACTCTTTAAAGGAGATGGAGCAAGATATAAATGATGGGAAATTTCGATGGAGTAATTTACGAAGATTGAATAAGAATGTTCCAGCAGTTGATTATTTGGGCGATATACAAAAGAATTTTCAAGATTATCCAACCTTAATATATGATGGACCGTTTTCTGATCATGTGGACAATATAAAGCCAAAGGGTTTAGTCGGAAAGAAAATTTCAAAAGATAGGGCAAGAGATGTTGTAAAAAAATTTTTGGGTGATAAAGCCAAGGATATTAAATACGTTGGCACAACAAAGGGATGGGTTGAAACATATAATTTTGAATTACATTCTCCAAATGATGAGATAACGTATGTGGACGTTACGAAAGTTGGTGGTAAAATATATTCAATGATTAGCAATAGAAGTATACGTAAAGCTAAGCTAAATATAGATGAAGCCAAAGAAAAGGCTGAAACTTTTTTAAAAAAAAGAGGTTATAAAGATATGGTTGACACTTACTATATAAATGAAGATAATGTCGCAACAATAAATTATGCATTCAAAAAAGATGATGTAATATGCTATCCTGATTTAATTAAGGTGAAAGTAGCATTGGATACAGGTGATGTGGTTGGTTTTGAGGCAGGAGGATATATCGCATCACATATGGATAGGAATATAAAGGAAAGTAAAATTAAACTAGAGGAGGCTCGAGAAAAAATAAATGAGGATGTGAAAATTTTGAATAGCAAAAGAGCAATAATTCCTACTGAATTAAAAACAGAGGTGTTAACATATGAGTTTTTGGGAAAATTGGGAGAAAATGATTTTTTAGTGTACATAAACACTGAAACTGGAGAGGTTGAAAATGTGTTGATGATAATAGATACACCAAATGGAGTGCTAACAATGTAACCATTGCAAGTTTAAGAGAAAAAGAATGCCTAATAGATGAAAAAAAGCAGACATTCTTTTTTTTAGGCCATGAATTTTTATCTAACATTTAGCGAGAGTAATCTTAATTTATGTCCATAAAATTAAAAAAAAAGTAGTAATAAAAAATGGCGAGAATTTTCTTAAACTCTATAGTGATGGGATGAATTTCCCAAAAAGTTAGTCTTTACACAATAAGCGAAAACGTATATAATAGTCTTTATGGAGTAAAAAAATGAATGCAAAAGGAAGTGATCAAAAAATGATGGAATTTTTTATTACAAGGTCTGTAGGAGATTCGCTTAAGAAGATTGATGTACTAGAAAAAAAAGCTTGGATAAATTTAATAGATCCTACAGAGGAAGAACTAAACTACTTACAGGAGACCCTAAATATTCTTCCTAATTTTTTGCGGGACCCTTTGGATGAAGAAGAACGTCCAAGAATAGACATTGAGGATGATCAAAAGTTAATTATTGTAGATATACCCATAGTATACGATACAGAGGAAGCTCTAAGGTTTGAGACAATACCGCTTGGTATATTGGTGTTAGATGAGCATATATTGACTATATGCCTTAAAGAGAGTCCAATAATAGAGGATTTTAAAAATAGAAAAGTGCGTGATTTGTATACATTTATGAAAACAAGATTTACATTGCAAATTTTGCAAAGTGTGGCATCGGCTTATTTGAAAGATCTAAAACATATAGATAAAAAGACGGAAGCAATAGAAAAAAGTTTACATAAATCAACAGGTAATGAAGAGGTGTTTAAACAGCTAGAGTTAGAAAAAGGGCTAGTATTTTTTAGGACATCTCTAAAGTCAAATGAGATAGTTATGGAGAAATTATTGCGATGGAAACATCTTCGTATGTACGAAGAGGATCAGGATTTGTTAGAAGATGTAATTATAGAGAATAAACAGGCGATAGAGATGGCCAATATATATAGTTCTATATTAAACAGTATGATGAATGCGTTTGCATCTATAATATCAAATAATTTGAATATAGTTATGAAGTTTTTGACTGCAGTTACTATAGTTTTATCTATACCGACTATGATATATAGTATGTACGGAATGAATGTTACGCTTCCACTACAGTATAATAGTATGGGATTTACATACGTAATTATAATATCTATTGTCACTGCGCTTATAACGGCGAGATGGTTAGTAAAGAAGGGTATGTTTTAAAAAAAATATAAAATTGAATAATAATACACTAAAAACTTTTGGTGATGTGGTAAATTACCATGTTTTGATTTGTTTTTTGTCGGTATGGTAAAAAAACTGAGGGGCACGAAAAATTGGTTTGCTCGTGCTTTAAATGTGTTTGTGCTAACGAACGAGAAATTTCTACCTTCTTAGGTTATGAAAATATATCAATAAATGGTCAATAAAATTTTGATTGACCATTTGTTTGTCTAAAAAAAGACCCAACAATAGATATACTATCGCTGAGTATCCTAATTGTACAAAAATTAAAACAATTGAATTTTAGAAATAAGTTTTCCAATTACAACAACCTCATCTCTATCAAATACTTCCTTGTTAAGTAAGTTGCTGTCAGCCTTCAAAATAACCTTACTTTCATCATCTGGACAATCAAAATAATATCTTAGTAAAAGATGATTGTCGTAGAAAACTAAAACAATGTCTTTATTTTGAAATTTGTTTGTAGAGTGTATTAACAAAGTATCACCATACTGCAAATGACTTTTTGTTAGACTATTATCTGGACAGTCTAAAAAGAAACTTTCACTTGCGACATCACCAAAAATATCAGCAGAAACAGGATGATATGCAACTATATTGTAAATAGTTAAAAAATCATCTATATTTCTCTTATTGATACGTCTTAATTCAGGTACATATATAACTCTTAGATACATTGAGTTAGACTCAACTAACTTAATAGAACGAGCCACACCTAATTCCTTTTTTATAACGCCCTTATCTGCTAAGCGATTAATTATACCTTGCACGGCACCAGGAGTTTTCTCCCCTAAAATTTCCCCCAATTCCCTAACAGTTGGTGGGATCTTGTTTTCAGCTATAAAAGCTTCTATGGCCAAGTACGCCTCTTTTTGTTTTGCTGTTAAAGTAGTTAATTTATCATTCATACAAGATGCCTTCCTTTATAAAAATATTTACACTACTTAAGAATCTAAGTAAGATAGTGCTTAATTTCCTGCAATAAATGTCAAAAAAATCCATATAAAATATGAAAGATATGAAATTTAGACTATTTTTTGCTTTCTTGAGTTATTATATCAGTGCTTGTAGAATTTGTCAATAGTATAAACAATTGAATTGAAAAAAAGTATGTTTTTTACTGGTATTTAACAGCTATAAATAGATTTTAGTAAAAAAATAAAAAAATATAAAAAATAACATAAAAAAGAAAAGCAGAAAATAATTTTAATGATAATAATCATAATAGACAAAATTAAAACATATTTAATCGATATTTTTTGAAAATTTCCCTGAAAAATAGTATAGATCCCAATAAGTTGAAATTATCAGTATATTAGTGTATAATGACAGAAATGAAAATAAACAGTAGGTTAACAAAGGAATAAGGTGGACTTCATTGTGGGAAAGAAAGGAAAGGTTTTTATGAAGAAAGTTATGAAATTTGGAGTAATAGTTATGATAATTGTAATATTGGGACTTCCAGTTATGTTAAATTCATATGTTAAAAATTCTACGGAACAACAAATTATTAACAGTAACGATTATTCCAATTTAAAGGATATTGATTGTATTGTTGTTTTGGGGGCAGGAGTATGGGGAGATTATCCAAGTCCAATATTAGAAGACAGATTATTAAAGGGAATAGAATTATATAAAAAAAATGTGTCACCTAAAATGATAATGAGTGGGGATCATAAAAATCCGGAATACGATGAAGTAAATATAATGAAAAATTTTGCTATAGGAAAAGGAGTTTTGTCAGAAGATATATTTATGGATCATGCAGGTTTTTCTTCTTATGAAAGTATATATAGAGCGAAAGAAGTGTTCAAAGCAAAGAAAATAGTGATAGTAACGCAAAAATATCATTTATACAGAGCTCTATATATAGCAAACAGTTTGGGAGTAGAGGCGTATGGAGTTGATGCGGATTCAAGACAATATTTTGGAGACGTTTATAGAGAGTTAAGAGAAGTATTGGCAAGAAATAAGGATTTTGTAAAGTGTGTTTTTAAGCCAAAATCTATATACATAGGAGATATTACACCAGTGAGTGGGAATGGAGATATTACCAATGATAGATAGTTTTTTTCATGGTAGATAAATAATTTTTGCAAAAAGAATAATTGAATAAGACTATAAAAAAAGTTTTCTACTACTTAGTGAAAATATATAAAAAAATATACAAAAAAAATTAAAATTAATATTGAATTTTAGTGTAAAATGTAATAGAATGAACAGGACGTCATATTAAAATATTGTAATTTAAGTATATTTTAGTATGTATAGGCAAGTTAAAACATAATATGCAGGGTGAACAAATTCTAGAAAACGAAGGAATTCTTAAGGATTTGATAAATAACAGAACCCCAAAAGTCTTAACTTATTTTTATAGAAGGAGGAAGCAGTGATGATCAGAAAAATTATGAACAAAGTAGGTTTGCCTTTATTGGTGATATCACTTATAGCTGGAGTGGGAGTCTTGACAGTAGGTTGCGGAAATTCGAAGGTTAATAAGAAGGTTGAGATTACATTTTGGGAGGAGGATGATCCAGGGAATGTAGATAAAGTATGGGATGAAATAATAAAAGATTTCGAATCCAAAAATGAAAATATAAAAGTGGCTAGGTCACATATGACAATAGAGTCACTAAGGCAGAATTATCAGAATGCCGTTATAGGAGGGGGCGGTCCTTCTATAGTAGCGGGTCCAGATGATAATATTGGAATTTTTGGTGTAGCGAAAACAGCAGCTGATTTGGATAAGGTGTTTTCAAAAGACTTTTTAGAAAAAATAGACACTAAGCTGTTAGATGGTGCAAGGTTGAATGGAACGTTATATGGAATACCTTACATAACAGGAAATACAGTGGCGTTGCTTTATAATAAAGACATAGTAAAAGAAGCGCCAAAGACAATGAGTGAGCTAGTAGATAAAGCTAAAGCTTTTTCAGATGGAAAAGATAAGTTTGGTTTGGTTTTTGATATGACTGCTCCATATAATTACATTGGGTTCTTAGGGGCATTTGGTGGATCAGTATTTGATAAAGATAACAATATTACATTGAATACATCAGAGATGAAAGAAACAGTTGAGTATTTATATGCATTAAAGAGTGAGCATAAAATAATGCCAAGCGAGTGTGCGTATGATCAAGCAAGCAATTTATTCAAAACAGGAAATGCTGCATTTATAATAAATGGACCTTGGGCATTTGAAGAATATAAAAATGCGGGTATAAATTTAGGTATTACATGTATACCAAAAGTAGATAACAAGGATTATCCAACACCTTATGTAGCGTCTAAGGTACTTATGCTTAATAAGCACTTAACAGGAGAAAAATTAGATGCGGCAAGGAAGTTTGTGGAGTTTGTTTGTGATAAGGAAAATCAGTTAAAGTTTGTGCCAGTACTAAATGAATTACCAACTAATATAGAAGCAATAAAAGATTTGGAAAATTCATCAAATGCTGAGTTGATGCAATTAAAGGTTCAAATTGATAAATGTGTTCCTATGCCAATAATAACTAAGATGAGAGCAGTTTGGGATGGAATGACACCTACATTCCAAAAAGTTTGGTCAGGTAAGATTAGTTCAGTTGCGGCAATTAAAGAGATGCAAAAAACTGCAGAAGATAAGGCTCGTGCCTTGGGAGAGTAATAACTAAAATTCAAATTAAAACTAAGTGTGGAGAGTTTGGCCACACTTAGTTTTAACAAAGATGAAGACAAAAAAAGGAGGCTTTAGATTGTGATAGGTAGAAGTAAGATGCAACCATATTTATTGATGATACCTGCATTGTTAGTTTTACTAGTGATGATAGGTTATCCGCTGGTTTATGGAGTGGGTATATCATTAACAAATATGAATCTTGTAAATTTGATGCAAAGGCCTAATTTTAATGGTTTAGCGAACTATAAGGCGGTTTTAGCCGATGTGACCTTGTATAAGGATTTTATAAGGACAATAGTTTGGACCGTTGTAAATTTGTTTTTTTCAGTATCAATAGGGTTATTTCTAGCACTTGTATTAAATAGGAAACTTCCAGGGAAGAATTTTTTTAGAGTAATGCTTATGGTTCCTTGGGCAATACCACAATACATAGCAGTTTTAACATGGAAGAATATGTTTATGGCTCAATATGGAGCGATTTCGATATTCTTAGAAAGAATAGGGATAATAATTCCTTGGTTATCAGAGCCAAGATGGACATTTATCGCGGCGATAATTACAAATATTTGGTTAGGATTTCCTTTTATGATGGCTATATCACTAGGAGGATTACAGAGTATTCCAGCGGAAATATATGAGGCAGCAGAGTTAGACGGTGTTAATGCGTGGAATAAATTAAAAAACATTACTTTGCCGCTATTGAAGCCGGTATTAGTTCCTTCCATTATATTAAGTACAATGTGGACTTTTAATATGGTAAATGTAATATTTATCATGACCGCTGGTATAGAAAATGCTGAAACTGAAATATTAGTATCTAGAGTTTATAGGGAAGCATTTAATTATTATAACTATGGATCAGCAGCGGCAAAATCAGTTGTTATATTCTTGTTTTTAGCATTATTTTCATCGGTATTTATAAAGGCAAATAATGGAGGAAAAGGGGTTGAAGATTAAAAATGAGAAGTGAATATTTTAATAGAAATGACAAATTAGGTAAGATAGTGTTTTTTTATGCCATATTGATATTTATGTGTTTTATATCTTTATACCCTTTAATGAATATTTTATCAGTGGCATTAAGGCCTGGAAGTATGTTGTATTCTAAGAGTTTGAGGATAATACCAGATAATGCAACATTAGAGAATTTTAGAATAATATTATTTGAAAGAGATTTTTTTAATTGGTTGAAAAACAGTTTATTAGTTTCATTAGCTGCGACTATTATTACTATATTGCTGTCAGTTACAGCAGCTTATGCATTTTCGAGGTATAAATTTAAGGGAAAAGGAGTGTTATTAACATCATTTTTGATAACACAGATATTTCCTGCGCCTATGTTGCTATTGCCAACATTTATACTACTTATAAATTTGCATTTTATAGGTCATCTTTGGTCGCTGGTAATCCCTTACGTTGCGACAGCAGTTCCTTTTTGTGTTTGGACGCTAAAAGGATTTTTTGATACAGTACCTATATCAATTGAAGAGAGTGCGTATGTAGATGGAGCCAATTTAAGACAAATATTTTTTAGAATAATAGTACCATTGTCGTTGCCAGCAATAGGGGTTGCAGCATTATTCGCATTTACTAATGCATGGAATGAGTATATTGTAGCGAGAGTAGTTTTAACGACTGATTCTATGTATACATTGCCAATAGCACTTACTAATTTATCAGGGCAATTTAATACAGACTGGGGAGTTTTTGCTGCAGCAAGTTTAGTAACAGCGGTACCAGTTATTATTGTATTTATATCATTGTCTAAATTTATGATAAGTGGGTTGACATTGGGTGGAGTTAAAGGTTAGACAGTAGAACTTAGGAGGAGACAGAAGAGAAGTGGAAAATTTACTTGCCATACTAGATAAGTTGAAAAGTAGGAAACGAGGTTTTAAAAGAGATTATTATATTCCAAGAGATTGGAACGTATTGGGGTATAATAAATTTAAGACAGCCAAGAATGCAGAAAATGAGATAATAGTTAATCCATATGACTTTATGATATATACAATTGAGCAGGGTATATTAAGCAATGCAAATAAGAAAAAAAGATATGATAAAGCATTGGATGTTAATGCAAAGAATTCAGTTAATGTGTTTGAGAGTACAGTATATAGTATGCTTCCTAGAATGTTTACGGCATGGGATCATTACAAAAGTGGAGAAGTTTTGCAAGGATCTTTTGTAAAGTCTTTATGTTTGCTTCCATACTTGAAGCAATATAATATAGATATAATATATTTGTTACCTGTATTTGAGTACAGTAATCAGTATAAAAGAGGGGAGATAGGAAGTCCATATTCGATAAAAAATATATATAAGCTTGATGAAAACTTGCATGAGGAATTGTTAGGTCAGGATAAAGAAATGCTAGGAGTAGAATTTAAAGCTTTCGTTGAAGCTTGTCATATCATGGGTATAAGGGTTATGGTAGACTTCGTATTTAGAACAGTTGCAAGGGATAATGATTTGATAGTAGAGCATCCGGATTGGTTTTATTGGATAGATTTAAAGTATAAGGATACATTTAGTATATTTAAGATACCTAGTTTAGACCAAAAAGTTGATGTATCGGAAAAAACAGTGCATGATTTATATAAAACGCCTGATCTTAAAAATTATTTGAAACAGTTTAGAATGTGTCCTAAAGATGAAGACCCTTACAAATGGGAGCAATTGATAGAGAGGCATAATAATACAGGTGAAAACATATTGGATTTAATAGAAAGTTATTTTCATTTAACCACAGCTCCGGCTTTTTCAGATACACTAAATGATATTCAGCCAGCGTGGTCAGACGTTACATATATAAAATTTTTTAGAGATAGAAATGAGGTATCGAAAAAATACGTGAGTGATGATGTTCCGCCTTATATATTGCAAGATGGAGCAAAGCTTAGCGTGTTCCCGGCAAAAGATAAAATAAAAGAGTTGTGGGAATATGTTTTGGATGTGATACCGTTTTACCAAAATGAGTATATGATAGACGGAGCAAGAATTGATATGGGCCATGCACTACCAAGGGATTTGAATGAAAAGTTAGTAGCATTGGCAAAGAAGAACAATAAAAACTTTATACTTTGGTCGGAAGAGTTTGATCCTAAAAAGTCTAAACAAGCAAAAGATGCAGGATTTCATTTTATTAGTGGAAGCTTGTGGTCGGTGTATAAGGAAGTACAAGATGCAGGGTTTAATAGAGCTTTATTATTAGATAGCCTTATGTCGTCAGAGCTTCCTGTTGCAGCAGCAGTAGATACTCCAGATACACCAAGGGCTGCAACTATACATTATGACAAAACAGAATTGGAATTGATAGTGTTTTTGAATAGTTTTGTTCCAAATTCTGTGCCATTTATTACGAATGGTAGTGAATGTATGGAAATACAACCAATGAACATGGGGCTAGGGAATACACCTTCAGGCCAGTATGTGTTACCCAAAAAGGATCCTATGTATGGAAAGCTTGCATTCTTTGACAAGTATAGTATACATTGGGGGACTAGCCAAGCTAAATGGATGTCAGAGATTATGAAAAAAACAGCAGAGCTAAGGAAGAAATATATGAGTATATTATCTAAAAAAGAAAATTTTATTGTGCAAGAGGAAATGCAAAAACACTATGACTTCATATTTTTTGCATACTATGATAAGAAGAAAAGTAAAGGTTTATTCTTTTTAGCGAATAGGAAAATGGATCATTGGATTGAAGTTAATATAGGGGAGATATTACCAGTAGATTTGAAACAGAAAAAGATATCTTTAATTTATGCAGGTGGTAATTTGTGTAATGTTCGATATAACCAATCTATAAATAAAGGATTGATGCCTGGAGAGGTTATATTAGGAGTAATAGAATAAAAAAATGTTTGCTAATTTTTATGAAGTGTGGTACAATTTGACTGCGAATTAAATTTGTGGTTAAAAAGGTTTTTTGTTATAAATAACAAAGAAAAGGAAAAATGAAAGTTGACAAATGTAAAAAAGTGCTATAGAATACGGGTTGGTCGTGAAGTACATTTGATTCCGGTTGTAGAGCATATAGCTATTGTCACATTGTGGTAGTAAAGTAAAACAAAAATGGGATACGGTTAATGCATTTATATATATTGTAAGAGGCAATATTGAGTTTTAGAAGTGTATTAATAACTAAAAATTCCATTATAACAGACAATTTAGGCAGTATATTAATTTTAGTGAAGATACGGGGAGGAATTTTTAGATGACAAAGGATCTAAAAAAGACATTAAAAGTAGCATATTTTTGTATGGAGTTTGGTTTACATGAGGATTTCAGAATATATTCTGGAGGGTTAGGAATATTAGCAGGTGACATATTAAAGGCTGCTAAGGATTTAGAAACACAAATGGTAGGCGTAGGTATATTATGGAGACAAGGATATGTAGAACAAACAATTGGTGTAAATGGAAAGACAGTGGATTCTTATCCTGCGTACGAGTACGACTTTTTGAAGGATACAGGTGTCAAGGTAAGTATAAAGATAAGAGAAAGGGATGTAGTTTGTAAAGTTTGGGAATGTACAAAGTATGGAAATGTTCCATTGTACTTGTTAGACACAAACTTGCCAGAGAATTCAGATGCGTTGTTAACAGGTCAATTGTATGGTTGGTTTCAAGAAGAAAGAGTAGCGCAAGAGATGATACTAAGCATAGGAGGAGTTCGTGCGTTAAAGAAACTAGGTATAGATGTAGATATATATCACTTCAATGATAGCCATCCAGTGTTGGCAGGAACTGAGTTAATAAAAGAGTTTATGACAAAAGAAGGAATGTCATTTAAAGAGGCTTGGAATAAAGTGAGGAATAAGATAATATTTACAACACATACACCAGTAGTTGCAGGAAATGAAGTTCATGAGCACAGGGTGTTAAGCTATATGGGGGCATACAACGGCTTAACTTATGAGCAAATGAAAGAATTAGGTGGAGATCCATTTAGTATGACAGTGGCTGGTCTTAGATTATCTAGAAAGGCTAATGGTGTTGCCAAATTACATGGAGAAACAGCTAAGAAGATGTGGAATTACGTAACAGATTCATCTGAAATAATAGCTATAACAAATGGAGTACATAATAAGACATGGCAAGATAAAAGAATAGTAGAGGCATTTAATGCTAATGCTGATTTATGGGCGCCACATATGGAGTTAAAGAGAGAGTTGTTTGAGGAAATCTATAAAAGAAATGGAGTAAGATTAGACGAGAACGTTCTTACAATAGGATTTGCTAGGAGAGCTGCACCATACAAAAGAAGTGATTTGATATTTAGAAATAAAGAGGTTATAAATAAGCTTTTGGATAGCAAAAAATTGCAGATAGTATTTGCAGGAAAAGCGCATCCAAACGACTTAACAGGAAAAGAGATTATAGCGAATTTGTATGCAATGTCTAAAAAGTATCCAGATTCAATAGTTTTCTTACAAAACTATGATATGAAGATAGGAAAGATAATAACAAGAGGTTGCGATATTTGGTTGAATAATCCGATAAGACCTATGGAGGCTAGTGGAACATCAGGAATGAAGGCTGCAATGAATGGAGTATTAAATTGTAGTGTTCTTGATGGTTGGTGGCCAGAAGGATGTGAGCATGGTGTTACAGGATGGCAAATAGGTGGAGGGTATGAAGGCCCAGATGCAGATAAAGTAGATTCAGAATCTTTGTATCAAGTATTATTAAATGAAGTAATACCAACTTATTACGAGAACAAGGCAAAATGGAAAGAAATGATGAGAAACAGTATAGAGATGTCTCATTGGAATTTTTCAGCAGAGAGAATGGTGTCAGATTATTATGACAAAATGTATTCAGAAGAGTAAATAGTGTAGAATAATGATTTATACCAAGCACAAGGGATATTGTACTCTTGTGCTTTTGTGATATAGGAAGATTTTTTATTGAAATTTTGGCAATAAGTCTCCCAGCCGTACGAACGTGAAAATTTGTTGCCTTTATTTATATTAGGACAATTAAAATAAGTATATTAGTAAAAGAGCAAAGTATGTTTAGTTTAGCAAGCCAAAGCTTATGCTTATAGCATTATTTACAGTTTCCATTTCTTGTTCACTTAAGTGGCCTATTTTTTCCATAAGCCGTTGTCTATCTATGGTGCGTATTTGTTCTAATAGTATTACAGAATCTTTAGCTAAGCCGTAATTTTTCCCTGATAGTTCTATATGTGTAGGTAGTTTGGATTTTTCTAATTGTGATGTTATAGCGGCAGCAATTATAGTAGGGCTATATTTGTTGCCAATATCATTTTGTATAATAAGGACAGGTCTGATGCCACCTTGTTCAGATCCAATTACAGGACTTAGATCTGCATAAAAAATATCTCCTCTTTTTATAATCAATTATTTCATCTCCTTAAAAATTGAAAAGGATTTTAAATTTTAGTGTCAAAGTATAATATAACCATTTAGAAGAAATTAAATAAAGCAAATATTTCCAATGGTGATATTTAGTATATTAAAAACAAGATATAAGTTTCCATAAAACATAAATATTTTTTGATAAAAATAGTATACTAATAAAAGGCTGGTGTTTTATTTGTAGAGGTATAAATACATGTTAGTATGTATGTTAGTAAAATGTATGTTAATTATACTTAGTTTTTTGTTACATGAATTAGGACATATAATTGCTATTAAAATTTTTGGAGTTACTTTACGAAAAATAAGATTCGTTGGTGTAGGCGCGAGTATATTAATTGACGAAAGAAGTCTTAATGATAATCAAAAAGCCGTAATATATTTATCAGGGCCATTAATGAATATAATTTTTGCGACAATAGCACATTTAATATCAAGTTCTAACTACATATTATATTTTACAAGAATAAATATATGTATATTTATTGTAAATATATTACCCATTATACCTTTAGATGGAAGTAAAATTATTAAAATTATATTAGAAAGAAAATTAGGCATGAATAAAAGTAAAAGAATGATAATCAGATTATCGAACACATGCATAGTTATTTTGGGTATATTAGGAATAATTCAAATAATAAAACATAAGAATTTCAATATACTAGTTGTTGTTATATATATAAATAACATTATTAGAGAGGAGATTAGGATGTCAAATTTAAAAGGAATGGAGAGGATATTAACTAGGAAGGAACGATTTTTAAAAAAGGGAATTTATCCAGTTAGACACATAGCAGTGTTAAATAATGGATTTGTTAGTGATGTACTAAAAAATTTAGATTTTGATAGTATACACATAATAAATATATTAGACAAAGATTTAAATTTGCTTGCTGTGATTAATGAAGAAAAATTATTAAACAGTTTAATAGAAAAGGGAACAGGTATAACATTTAATGACATCAAAAATTAAGTTTAAGAAATATTAAATTAAGAAATACTATTATTGAAATCAAAGATATGGTGGTGGATATGTGTGATAAAGCAAAGTGAATGTATAGGTTTGCCGATAATTAGTGAAAAAGAAGGAGAGATAGTTGGGCGAGTGCAAGATTTTTTGATTTCAGATAAAGATAAAAGTATCTTTGGGTTCATATTGGAAGGGAATTTATTTTCTGGTGAAAAAATTATTTTGCTGGAAAATGTTTTAAAGATGGGAAAAGATGCGATTGTAGTTGATAACAAAGACGTTGTGAGTAATTTGAAGGTAGATATAAATTATAAAATGAAGGATAAGGAAGTTTATACTAAAGATGGAATAAATTTAGGAATGATAAAGGACATAAGAGTGAATGAAGAAAATGGTGAAATAGAATGTGTAGAAATATCGGATGGCATAATATCAGATATTATTAATGGTCGAAGGGTGTTACCTCTAATAGGAAAAGTTTTATTTTCAGATAATAATATTATCGTGGAAAAGCAAGCATATGAAGAAATAGAATCCAGCAGCAAAGGAATTAATAACTATTTAGGTGCTTTTTAGCTTGACTCACTTTAAAATTATGAAAATGATTTAAAAAAGTGGCTACAGAGATAAATTGCTGTAGCCATTTACTGTTGACAGCATTTTTTCCCCCTTTAAATTTTAGGAAATATGTAGTATAATGACCGTATAATTTGTAAACAGAGTGGAGAAAGAGTGGTTTTAATGAAAAGAGTATTAGTTAATTCAAAAGAGAATCCATATTATATTTATATAAATGACAATTTTGAATATTTTATAAAGTTACTTAAAGAATACAAGTTAAATAAAGTAGTGATTGTGTTTGACTATAATGCATATAAGTTCCATGGGAAACAGTTCATTAAGCTTTTAGAGGAAAATGAGATTTTACAGGAAAAGTATATATTAAAGTCTAATGAGAAGAATAAGAATCTAAATACGGTTTATGATATATATGATTTTTTATATAGAGCCAAAGTCGATCGGAATGCGGTACTTATAGCTTTTGGAGGAGGAATAATTGGAGATATAGTTGGATTTGTAGCAAGTAGTTATAAGAGGGGGATTAGGTTTATACAGGTTCCGACAACATTACTTGCGTGTATAGATAGTAGCATAGGTGGAAAAGTTGCAGTTAATTTTAAGGATATTAAAAATCTAATAGGTGCATTCTATAACCCTTTGTTTGTGTACGAAAATGTAACTTTATTAAACACTTTAGAAAAAAGAGAGTATAATTGTGGTATGGTAGAAATAATAAAGCATGCATTGTTAGCTGATGCAGAGTTTTTTGAGCAAATAGAGAGTGGGAATTGTAAAAGCTTGGAAGAAATGATAAGAAAGAGTGTAGAAATAAAGGCTGAGATAGTGGAAATAGATGAAAAGGAAAACGGATTAAGAGTTATATTAAATTTAGGTCATACTGTTGGGCATGCGATTGAGAGTGTGTCTAAATTTAGAGTATCTCATGGGGAAGCTGTAGCATTGGGTATACTTTATAGTCTTAAGGTATCATGTGAATTGAATAAGATGAGCAAAAAAAATGCAAAACGAATAGAAAAATTATTTAAAGAGATTGGAGTGTTACCTAAAAATCTAAAAGATCTTAGTGCTAGAAAGATAAAAAAATGTATTGAACAAGATAAAAAGATGAAGGATGGAATATTACAATATGTAATTTTGGATGATATAGGTAAATATGAAATATTACATATGGACAAAATGAAGTATTTTTCTTAAAAAAGGTAAAGCAGGGAAGGAGAGAAACAGCGTGTATAAGAAAGATATTAGAGTGGATAAGAGTCAAGATAATAAAATTAAAAATGAATTGAATTTAGAGTGTTATTCATTTTCAAGTGATATGTCTTTTAAGGGTGCAAATAAGTTCTTTAATTTAGAAAAAATGAGTAATAGATTTAGTGGTTTAGTCTCTCCCCCAATGAGTTCTAATAGTGCATCTTATAGAGAAGATTTCTATGATGGATCAATGACGCCGGAAAGTTTTTATGATTCAATTGATGGCGAAAGTGACATTTTTACAGAAGATATAGAATATTTAATTGATGATACTAGTTTTTTAAATGGTGTGGATTTAAATGATGAAGTTTTTATAGAAATTTTTTTAAAGGCAGAGGAAGATCCAATCCTATGCAAAAGTTTTGTAGATAGAATGGGAAAAACTATGTTGATGTACGCTGCACAGCATGATGTTGATTTAAGAGGTACGGGAAAAGATATGAGTCAAAAGGAGATAATTGAATATCTTGTTAACATGTCCCCAGATACGCTATATTACAGGGATATTAATGATAAGTCGGCGCTTACTTATGCAGTAGCATCAGGAGATATGAGAATTGTATGTTGTTTTATAAATCTTATGGAAGAGTATATAAATGATGATATGAAGTGGGAGTTAGAGCAATTTGATAATATGGGAAAGACGTTATTGATGCATGCAGTAGAGTCTGGGAATAAGGAATTAGTAAAATATTTAGTGGAGGAAATGGACGCTAATATAAATAAAACAGACAACAATGGTAAAACTATATTAAGATATGCGCTAGATTTGAAAAATGTAGCTTTACTTAAATATTTTATAGAGGAAAGAAATGCGGATATATATGCAGTAGATAATACTGGAAAGAACTTATTGGAGCATATATTAGACATACATGAGTTGGATTTTATTGGACAACTCATAGGCATAAATGATAAAAAATATAAAAGTATTATACTAGATTATTTAACAAACATACAAAATGTTGAGTTAATAATGGGGTTACTAGATAGGAAAGATAGGAAAGGAAGAAACGTATTATATTATGCAATAGAAAAGAATACCAATATCTTTTATAAAATAGAGGAAAAATGTAAGCTTGTAAATTGTGTTGATTACGATGGTATAACTTTATTGATGTATGCTATAATCAAAGGTAAAAAGGATATTGCACGGTATTTAAAAGAAAATGGTGCTTATGTAAAGTGTGCAGATAGTAAAGGTAAGACAGCTTTAATTTACGCGATAGAAAAAGACAATAAAGAGATTATACATATACTTTCAGAAGGTAAAATTGGGGAATTAAACGATATTGCATATATTAGATATGCGATTGAAACTTGTGATAAAAATCTTTTAGAGTACGTGGTAGATAAAAATGATGAAGATGGTAAAACAGTATTGATGCACGCAGTAGAAATGGGAAATGTAGAGATGGCTAGGTATCTTTTGCAGAGGGACAATGATGTAAGCATCAAAGACAAAGATGGGAAGAATGTATTAATGTATGCGCTTGAGTTGAAAAATTTAAGTGTTATAAATTTGTTCAAGAATAAAGTGGATATGGATGGAAGGAATATATTATATTATGCAGCTCGGTCAAAGGATATGTTGCAAAGGTTAAAAAAAATAATAGATATACGAAGGCAAGATACAAATGGAAATACAGTGCTTACGTATGTTGCAGAACAGGGTATAGATGAGAATATTCCATGGTTACTTAGCCATGGACTAAGTTTTAAAAATGACAACAATGCTACAAAATTTGCAGTTAAGTTATGGAGTGATGCAAAATTAGATAGATTTATAAAAAACATGGATGTGGATAAAGTACTAATGTATGCGTTAGAGTTTGGGAAGAAAAATAGAGTAAAGTATATGATAGATAAAGGTGCGAATCTTAATGCAATTGATGAAGAGGGAAGAACAATGCTTATGTATGCAGCTAAGGCTGGTAATATTGAGTATGTGAAAAAATTAATAGGGATTTATACTAATGCCAAGGATAAAACAGGAAAGACAGCGGTGACGTATGCAATGGAGAGTTTTAATTTTGACATAGCTTCTTATTTGATTGATTATGGAATAGAAATTGGGAATATAACAGCCAAAAAAGAAACAATTTTGATTCGTGCAATAAAAGAGAAAAATTGCAGAATAGTTAATTTGTTGTTGGAGTTGGGTGCAAATGTAAATGAATTTGATTTAAATGGAAAAACAGCGCTTATGCACACAATAGAGCAAAATGATAGAGATATGGTGGAATGTGTTTTAGACAGTATAAAAACATCAGATGAATTATTCCAGGATGGTAAAACGCTTATGTATGCAGTGGGAAATGGAAGTGATGTTGTAGTAAAATATTTGTTAGATCAGGGTGCTTCGATAGATGAAAAAGATGATCGTGGCGTTACAGCGATGGATTATTTGATGTATATAATCTCATCTAACCACAGTAATGTAAAGAATGTGCTCAAACAGTTTGTGAATAAAAAAAATAAATATGGTTTTACTGTATTATCTTACATGGTATCAGATGCAATGGAAGAAGAATCAAAGTATTCTTATATAGAGGAAATAAGATTTTTGTTAGAGAATGGAGCTTTTGCTCGAGAATTAGACTTTAACGGGATATCATTATTAATGTATGCTATAAAAATTGAAGATATGGAACTTGTAGAAGATTTAGTAGAGAATAAAATGCTTGATGTAAATCATGTAGATAATTTCGGAGAAAGTGTGATACAGTATGCTGTTAAATCTGGAGATGCAGAAATGTTTGAATATATAATAGATAAGGGTGCAGTAATAAATGGGGATATATGGGACATGTTGGTGTATGCAGTAAAATCGCCTGGTGATTCTAAAATCGCCCAATATTTAATAAATAATTATGACATAAATCTAAACGAGAGGGATGATGATGGCAATACAATTCTTATGTATGCGTTAGAGACAGGGAAAATTGAATTGGTGTCTGAATTGATAAATAGAGGAGCTTTAGTAACAGTTAGAAATGATAAAGGTGAGAATATTTTGATGTGTGCATCTAAAAGCGGAAGGGTAGATGTAATAAATTACTTAATAAAGAAAGATATAATGCCAAATGTAAACGAGAAAACAAGATATGGAGTTACAGCATTAATGATTGCAGCATCAAAGAGGAATAAACCAATTTGTAGGCGACTATTAGCTTTGGGAGCCAATGTAAGTTGTGTGGATAATGAAGGAAGGGATGCTTTGTTTTATGCAGCATTAGAAGGAAGCAAAAATTTAGTCGAGTACTTTTTGAGGAAGAGAAGAAATAAATTTAAGTATGATAAAAATTATAAAACGTTGTTGATGTACGCGATAGAATCGAATAATAATAGTCTTATTTGGCACCTAATAAAAAGAAAGGAGTCTTTGGTAGCAACAGACATTGAAAAAAGGACAGTATTGATGTATGCCGCTCAAGAAGGTAATGAGAATTTAGTTAAATATTTAGTTGAAAAAGGGTTAAAAGTAAATGTTGAAGATAAAGAGCACAACACAGTATTAATGTATGCTGTTATGTCGGGGAATTTGAGTATGGCAGAGTATCTTGTGTCTAAAGGGGCCAATGTAGATGTTTGTATGGATAGGTTGCAACTAATTGATGAAGCACAAGCAAAAACAAATGATGCATTTTTAAAATCAGTAAATGAAAATAATTTGAATTTGGTGAAGTTTTGGGTTGGTGTATGTGGTGCATGTGTCAATTATTGTAAAGGTACAGAGACGCCATTTATTGTAGCTGTGAAATTAAATAATAATATAATATGTGACTATTTGATATATAATGGGGCAGATATTAATATGCCAGATGATAATGGAAAAAATCCATTGATGTACGCAATAGAGTCAGGTAATGAAAATATGTTTTGGTATCTTATAGATAATGATGCAGATGTAAGCGAAGTTGATGGTAATGAAAAAACGGCGCTTATGTATGCTGCAAGAGCTGGGAAACTTTCTATGGTAAAGTATTTGACTAAAATTTTGGATTTAAATCAAATAGATAAATGTGGACGAACTGAAATAATGTATGCAGCAATGTCTAAAAATGTGGAAGTGATACAGTATCTTTTAGATAGGGGTGCTAGGGTGGATATTGTAGATAATGATGGTTATACATTTTTCACTTATTTAGCAGATGTAGATTTAGAGGATATTGCCTATAATGAGGGTGAGCTTGAAAAAACGATAGTAAAAAAGGTATGGGATGTAAATGTAGAAGTGTTGAATAAACAGGATATATATGGCAAAACAGCACTTATTCATGCAGTGGAATCGGGGAATAAATTTATGGTAAATTTGTTGCTTAGTAAAAATGTGGATATAAGTTTGCGAGATAATACAAAGAGGACGGCAAAAGATCATGCGTATGAGCTAAGATATTTTAGTATGGTTAATTCTTTGAATAATGTGCGTGCTGTGTCATATAATACAATAGATAGAGTATATACTTGTGGAGAAGAGAAAAGTAGAGTTAAGAAATTATAAGTTTATATATATAGGTAAATTAAGCCGCTAAGCTTTAAGTAGCAAGGGCTAGATGTGTTTTTTGTGTTTAAAGTAGCATTTAGAATTAGGTAGATATGGAGTTTTAAGAAAAAAATGCTAGATTATTGAAAAAAAGTATTGACAAAAAAATGTAAATAATGTATAATTCTCGCAGAAAGATGGTTAAAAAACCAAAATATGAAAAATATTAGGTTATTTAACCCCGAAAGAGAAAGGAGTGTTTTAAAATGTTTTTAGAAAAAAAAATTAGTGAGATTTGCGGAAATGACTTGATGGATATATCAGTGGGGAATATGCCGGGAAGCCTATATGCAGAAGAATTTGACTATATGATGCCTGTTTTTGGGGCAGTTATTCTAAAAAATATAGATATGTCAAATATAGGAAATAAAATATTGGGGAAATAATTAATAGAAGATGGGAAAATAAAAACCCCAGAATTATATTAGATTGGACGTTAAGTTGCAGGATAATAAAAACATCTACTTAAAAAAGAGGTTTGTAGATGGGAATTATGACAACATATAAAGCAAGAATAAAAGAATTACATGGTGCGTTTAAATGAAATCAAGATTTAAGTTCTAAGAACTTAAATCTTGATTTTTAGATATCATATCATATGCATTGTCTAATATCGTTTTATAGTCTGAATTATTAGTTACAGTAATCTTTGGTAAGATTTTTACTGTGACATGATTAGGCTTTATACGGTAATTATTTTTTTCAAATATTTCGGCGGTTCCAGTCATGAAAATTGGAACAACAGATACTTTTTTTTCTACTGCGAGTTTGAACGCTCCTGTTTTAAACTTAAGTAAGTTTGAAGTTTTATTTCTAGTACCTTCAGGGAATATTATCATAGAGTATCCTTGGTCTAAATTTTCTCCGACTAGATTAAGTGATAAGACAGCTTTTCTGGCATTATCTCTATCAACAAACACGCAATTTAATTCTCGCATCCATTTGCCAATGAAAGGTATTTTTTTAATAGAGTCTTTAGACATTAGGCCATAAGGTTTGTCAAGACTTGCTAGCAATACTGGTATATCGAAAAAACTTCTATGATTGCAAACGAAAATAACGGTTTCATTAGGTATATTTTCTAGCCCAGAAACGTCAACTGTTACACCTGAAATTTTCAATACATACTTGGCCCATTCTCTAACATAATTTGTTACTAATCTATCATGCTCACTTATATTGTTATCCAAAGACAATTTTTGTACGTGTTTAAGTCGTCCGTTTAAGGATAACAAGTAAAAGAACAGACGAACCACGCAAATGATAGTTCTAAACACAAAATTTCCTCCTTACCAATTAGTGTACACTATCATTATATACCAAAATGTGATTTTCTTCATCTATATTTTTTGCATTGATATAACTACACGAATCAGCAGGTAAATTCTTTTGTAGCAGAAGTTTTTCTATAATGTGTTTTACTATTGAATAAAGGACTGCAAATAGGGGTACACCAATGATCATACCAATAAAGCCCCATATTCCCCCAGCAAGCAAAAGTGCAAAAGTTACCCAAAATTCTGATACGTGAGTTGTATTTTTTAGAATTTTAGGTCCAATTATATTGCCATCGATTTGTTGCAATATAATGATGAATAATATAAAATAGACACTTTTTTTTCCATCCACTAAAAATACTAATATAGTGCAAGGAACAGCACCAATAAGTGGCCCAAAGTAAGGTATAATGTTAGTTATACCTATAATTACACTAAGTAGTAGTGCATATGGTATATGCATTACTAGAAGTATAGGGTAGCTTATTATTCCAACAATCAAAGAATCAATTATTTTCCCAATCAAAAATCCACTAAAAGTTTTATGTGCGTACCTTGCAGTGTCAATTATGTAATTGGCTGATTTTATATTAAACAAAGCGTAAATAATTTTTTTCGATTGAGCGATGAATTTTTCTTTTTCCATAAATGCATATATTGCAACTATTATTCCTACAACCAAATCAAATGTGATACGAGTAACGTTCATTATGCTTTTAGTGACGTAGGATAATATGCTATTGGACTTACTAATTAGACTATTGCTAAACCAATCTTCGAAATATAGCATAGATTTCTCTAATACTTGATAAAAAGTAGAATTTAGTTTTTTGCTTGAAGCGATTTTTTCTGATAGAGTGATTAGATATTGATCTACGAGCGAAGGTAGTTTAGGTAAAAGATCAGCTAATGTGTTATATGTGCTAGGTAAAATGACAAAACATATTAATGTTAATATGACAATTCCTATTACTACTGTTATAGTTATGCTAATAATTTTTGCGCATCGTTTTTTGTTAAGCCCACATTGCTTGTTCTCAAGCAAATGCAGTATAAAGCGTCTAGACGACATCATTATAGGATTGAATAGATAAGCAAGAATGATACCATATATTACAGCACGAACACTTTTTATCATATCAAGTATTCTAGTTGTAACAATATTTATACGAAGTAACAAGAAGAACCAAGTGATGCTAATAATAATTAATATGCAAAGCATAAAAATTTTTTTTGTAAAATCAATTTTTTTCTCCTTCATAAAGGCACCTCCTGATGAAGTCATCTAATATACATATCGATATAATTTGTGTCATATTAAATAGATAGGTAGAAATTTAATTTTGGAGTAAGAAAATGGGAAGACGACATAAGGTATTCACGCATATAAGAGAACATGTGCGTATATATATATTAATAATTATAGTGATGGTGATTGGTTTAGTAAAGGGTAGTATAGATTTAGTCAAAGTAGAGGAAGTGACAATTTTAAATCTTGGTGAATGTATAAAAGATTTTTTTGATATAGGTAGTGCAAGAATTGAAAATGATATATTTTTTAGAGAATTTAGAACAATGGCAAAATTATTTTTAGTTGTTTGGATCAGTGGTTCATCTCTTATAGGGTTTCCGATTATTGCATACATAATTTATCTAAAAGGATATGCGTTAGGGTTTTTAAGTGGGGTATTAATAAAATCAATGGGGATTAGAGGGACAATTGTTATGGTTATGGCTGTGTTGCCTAAAGAAATGTTTTTAATTCCCATAATAGTAGTATTGGGTGTGATGAGTATGCAATATTCATTGTATATGATAAACAATAGAAGAATATTTTATTCGAAAAGTGTAATAAGAGAGTTTGTGAAGTATGCTTTAAAAGGTGGAGCATGTAGTTTATTGGGAACATTGGTGGTAGCAATTAACACAAAATTATTGATTAATGGATGGTATAACAATTTAATTAATTGTATTTGCAAAATAGTACAGTAAAACGCATATATATATTTTTTATAGTAAGAGAAAATTTTTTTATGATATTTTTAAATTATAAAAAGGTCCTAGGGATTATGGATAAAGCTATTTTTATATTGTTAATTATATTTTTTTAGAGTAGTCATATTAAGGTCATATATATTAAACCTAATGGTGCAAATTCAAGTTATCACCCAAAATAAATAAACTTGTGTATAACAATAATATATACGAAACGCAACTAATGCTATTTTAGACAAAAATAGTTAAATTTCTCACAATATGTGCACACAAAGGTGTTGGATATGTTTCGTTAATATAAACTATAAAGATATTATAAATATTGATCGAAAGCAAGTAAGCACCATAAAATAGATATAGGTGAAGTTTATCTAAAAGCATATAAAAATTTTATATATAGAGAAAAAATCGACCAATCACCCAAGACAAAATCAAAAAAATACCCTAAAGGAGGAAAGTGCAATGAATAAACATAAGCGTTTTTTATACAAATTAGTATCTATAATAATGACAATTTGTTCGTTAGTAAATATTGCATGGGCAACGGATTCAGATCCAGTATTTCCTTCGGGAATAAATAATGCAGAAATTGATATTACGCAAGGTACTAATGTACACGAGGGTAATATAAGGATATATGATGCTTGCGGAAACTATACATGTTTTTCTGTTGGACCTTGGGTGAAGAGTATGCAAGAACATGTAGATGGCAAATGGTTGCTATATGTAGAGGATAAATTAGCGACTAGCATAACAGCTATTAAGCCAACATCAACGAGTGGGACACCGCTTACATTATATCATGAAGATGGGACAACGCGGTATAATGGAGATGTTATACTGGATGAAAATAATAGAGCCAAGATAAAATTTGAATTACCTGAGGGTATTGAAGAGATATTTATATATGATAATAATGGAACATATACGAAAGTGAAAGTGTCAGATTATAAAGAGGAGGTATTTAGGCCAGGGAAATTAGAAACATTTGAAAAGGTGGTTACAGATGAACCCACAGAAGGAACAATAAGGGTATATGATGCAACAGGTAACTATATAGTATACTCGATCGGAACAAAGGTTATCAGTTTAAAGAAAGAAACAAATAATACATTAGTAGAAATGTGTGTGTATGATGAGTATGCTAGTATAACTGATATTACTGAGGATGAAGTAAATGGAATTACAGTTAGAAATGAAAATAACGACGGAGTACTTATAATGCCAACATTGGATAGCTCAACTCATAAGGCAACATTTAAATTTAATTTATCTGATGATTCAGTAAGAAAAATATATATACACAACTCAAATAATTTGTATACAGAAGTAGAGTTAAGAGGTTATGAGACGGATTTATTTGACAGTACAGTAGAATTTACACCTACTGAAGAGACCACAGCCATTATAACAGTATTTGATGCGGTTGGTAACTCAGTACGGTATGAGGTTGATAAAAAAGCGCCTATAGTAGTTAAAGGATATTACAGAGGGACAAAAGGATTTATTCATGTACAGGATGAAGATTATCCTGTAAATAATGGTACCCCTGATCCAACAATAGTTAATCCAGATGGTAAAGTAAAATCCAGTGGACTATGGAAGGTTACTCAAAGTTCGGGTCAAGACGTAGTTGCTACATTTTCTCCTGATGTAAATGAAGAAGCTATAATTATTCCTTCAATATCACCGAATGATCATACAGTACAGGTATTTGATAAAGCGGGGAATTTGGTTGATGTAACATTAATAGAGGATACATCAGCACCTACAGCAACTGTAACATATAGTAAAGGTAAATATACAGTATCAGCAGAAGATACACAATCAGGAGTAAAAAGTATAGGAGAGATAGATTTTAGAACAGCAACTCCAAGTCCGTATCCTACTACTGCAGCATATCAATTTACAGCACCACCATCAGAAGCATCTATTACAGTAAATGATGCATTAGATAATCAAAGTACAGTATATCTAGATAATCAAGCACCAACAGTGATTCCTACTGTATATAAAAATGCAAGTAAGATAAAGATAACAGCTACCGACACAGCGCAAAGTGGAAAAGAAATAAGTGGATTGTGGAAGATAGAGGGGGGAAGTACGTCAAATGGTAGTTTTTTGGATTTATATACAGTTAATGAAACAGGAGGAACAAGCGGAGATAATGGAATAGCGAATCCAGGTAGCGAATCTATAACAACAAATATTACAGAAGTAAAAACATTGAGTGATTTGGGTAGTATAGAGTATGTAAGGGCGGTAGACCATGCGGGTAATGTTGGAGATCCAGTGGCAGTTACACAAGATACAGAAGTAACTACAGCAAAAGTATCATATAATCAAGGTATAGCTACAATAACTGCATGGGATTCCCAATCCGGAATAGAGAAAATTACAAAAGATGGAACAGACACACTGTTGCATCCTGATACAACATATGGTAGCAGTGTTACAGCTACTCCAGTGGCTACAGTGGTACCAACCATAGTACCTAGTGATAACATTAGTAGTGTAACGGTATACGATGCATTAGGTAATATTAAAGACATATACATAGATAATCAAGCGCCAAGTGCAACAGGATACTATAGTACAAATACCAATAACATAAAGGTTGTTACCCAGGATACGGCGCAAACAGTGAATATAGATAATGTAGATACGCCAGTAGTAGCCAGTGGACTAGAGAAATTTACTTACACAGGAACAAATGGCGTAGGTACTAGAAACATATCAAATGTAGGAGCGCAAGGAGTAGAAGGAGGATTAGTA
>JAGCXC010000029.1 GCA_017961515.1 Clostridiales bacterium
AATTGCATACATTGCAGCACGTGACAAATATATAACTCAGTCGGAGATGTCCCCCGCCTCTAAGCTTGAAAAAGCGTAGGCGGTGGGTACATATTTACAATTCAGTAGGAGTTCAAGCTCCGACTGAATTATAACGCTCCGCGTGGATGCACACGGATTTGAATGGTAAGTTGTACCCTGCCGGGTACACAAATCCGGCGCAGCAATACTCGCAAGCTCGTATTGACTAAAAAGAGAAGATATTGGGGGAAAAGGCAGAACAGATTTTACATTCTACCCGCTATATCCAACTGATACTGCTTTTATAATAGAATTAAAAACAGATGGTAGTAGTGCCGAAAGTGCTATCCAACAAATTAAGTCTAGAGATTATAAATCTTCTATAGATTCGTACTTTGGCAAAAAACTTGCTGTTGGCATAGTATACGACAAAGATAGCAAAGATAAAAAACATAAGGCAATTATAGAAGAAATATAGGGAATGATTAATCAAGATTTTCGAGATTAAATTTATCACAACATATGCGTATTTATTAAAGCACACTCATGACTAAAGTCACAAGTGTGCAATACTGTGTAATTATTGACTTGGTACTATATTTTACATTCAACTCCAAAAGCCAGGTCTATAACTTATTAATCCCTAATCTATAATTATTTCTCAATAATATTCTCCTCATAAAATGTGTAGTACTTGTACTTACCAAAATCTCCTGGTTTCCTTCCCTCATTATTTTTAGCATCTTCATCTGCACCATTCTCTATTAATAACAACGAATGTAACCATCTACTCCGAAACGTATGCAATCTGGGTGTACGTGACCAAAATCTCCTGGTTTTCTTCCCTCATTATTTATCGCATCTTCATCTGCTCCATTCTCTACTAATACAAGTGCTACCGCATTTGGTGACACAGACGGTAATTGCTTAAATCCCTCATGTAAGTTTAGATAGTAGGTTTTATGCAATGGTGTTTCTCCATTATTATCTCTAGCATTTACGTCTGCTCCATTTTCTATCAATAACTTTGCTATCTTTGCATCTCCCTTAATTACATATTCATTATTTCTTATAACTCGAAATCCACAATCAGCAGCCTTATGCAATGGTGTTTCTCCATTATTATTTCTTGCATTTACATCTGCTCCATTCTCTATTAATAACTTTGCTATCTCTACATTCCTTACAATATGCAATGGGGTATCTTCATTATCATTCCTTGTCTTTACATCTGCTCCATTCTCTATTAATAACTTTGCTATCTCTACATTCCTTACAATATGCAATGGGGTATCTCCATTATTATTTCTCGCATTTACATCTGCTCCATTCTTTACTAATAATTTTGCTATCTCTACATTCCTTACAATATGCAATGGGGTATCTCCATTGTCATTCTTTACATTTACATCGACTCCAGTTTCTATTAGTAACTTTACTACTTCTATGTCATCTTCTTCTACAGCACGAAAAAGCCTATTAATTTTTGTGTTATCATCTAATACTACACTTTTTTTACAACTTGCATTATAACAATAACCTACCACTGGTATCGTAAAAGCTAATACTCCTACTAAACATATTGCTTTCAAAAATCCTTTCTTCATAAACATCAACCTCCTAATTACAAAAAACAATTTCTTCCATCAGGTCTTTTTTTATCTTTCTGTATTATAGATTTAATTATAATTATATGGTAACAGAATGTCAACGTTTTGTGGTAAAAAAAGAGTACTTTTAACTTATAGTCAAAAATACTCTTTTTATTATTAAATCTATTATTTACCACTTTGTTTGAATACTGGGAAAAAGTCATGTGCTCCATAATCTTTTAGTGGTTTTACTTGCTTTAGTATTTCCATATCGTTATCAGAAATTTCAAAATTTAAGTCAATGTTATTTTGCAAATGTTCTTTTGAAATTGCTTTTGGTAAAACCACCATTCCTAAATTAAGACAATATTTTAGACAAATTTGTGCAAATGATTTGCCATATTTTTTAGCCATCTCTTGTACTTCTTCTATTCTATTTGCTTCGCCATGTGCTATTGGTGAATATGCTTCTACTAAAATATTTTCTTTTTCACAAAAATCTATTATATCAAATGGAGTCTGCCCGATATGTGCTAAAACCTGATTAATCATAGGCCTTATCTCACAAGTTTCTAATATATTTTCTAAATCATATATATGAAAATTAGATACACCTATAGCCTTCAATTTTCCTTCTTTGTAGGCATCTTCTAGGGCTCTCCAAACTTCTTTATTTTCCTTAAAATAGTTATTGTCTGTTGTTCTAAACTCCATCCAAGGTTGAGGGCTGTGTATAATCATCAAATCTACGTAGTCTAAACCTAATTTTCTAAGTGATTCATCAATGGATTTTTTTGCAGAGTTGTAATCTTTATACTCTGCTGCAACCTTGGTTGTTACAAAAATTTCTTTTCTATCTAATCCACATTCTTTTATACCGATACCCACTCCTTCTTCATTTCCATATGCCTGTGCAGTATCAATATGCCTATAACCTAGTTCTACTGAGTCTTTTACAACTTGTGAAACTTGGTCATTATGGATTAACCACGTACCTAGTCCAACGCTTGGAATTTGCGTACCGTTGTTTAGTTTGAAATTCATAATATCTCTCCTTCTTGGTTTTGTTTTATTTTTTTTAAACCAATTTATTTGATATTTCTTCTATTTACGTTACACTAATTATTCTTCTCTTGCAAATACCTTTTTAGTAAAAATGTCATAAAGTATGGGAAGGTGTAAAAGTTTCCGTTGAATCCGATATTTTTATTGCAAAGCTTTATCCCATATTTTATATCATCATATTTATGGCCAATTATTAGCTTATTTAGAGAAATTGTCGCATTGTCATTTGCTTTTACTTCAACTGGAATTAACGAATCCTTATCTCTTACAAAAAAGTCCATCTCAAGCGTTCCCTTTTGACTCTTGTAAAAATATAGCTTGTATCCCGCCTTAACCAACATGTCTCCTACAATATTCTCGTAAATTGCACCTTTATACGTATTAAAATTTTTGTTATATCGCAAATCTTCTTGTGCCTCTTCATCGATAGAAGCTATCAAAATACCTATATCTCCAAAATATACTCTAAAATTATTGGGATTATAATTACCTCCTAATGGCAATCCTAGTTCTTCCATACAATAAGAAACATTTATTATACCTGCATTTTTTAGCCATTCTATTGTCCCAACATATTCTCTTGAACGAGCTCCCTTCTCTATTTTAGAAATTTGAAATTTTTTATTTTCATTTCCCAAAAATGTTGGAATTTTTCTGTATATGCTTAATATCTTGCCTTGGTCTAGTCCGTTTGCATATTTGGTAATATCTTCTTCATAATCTAACAAAATCTGCTTTTGCATTTCTAGTATTCCACTGTAATTTTTTTGTGTGACAAATCTATACACAATAGCAGGCATTCCTCCAACTACCATATACT
>JAGCXC010000030.1 GCA_017961515.1 Clostridiales bacterium
TATTACTTTCACTTGGCACTAACCCTTTATACTTTGGTTCATTTGTCGCATTTGGAATTTCAGCTGTTACTGCTACTTCTTCTGCATTTACCTCTGGAGTATATGTGAAAGTACATCTTGGTCTATTGTCTATATTTGATGTAGGAACATTATTTTCTGCATCTAATGTATCTGGATCAATTTCATATGTTCCATCATTTGGTATTACATTCACAGTTATTGGTTCATTTGTTCCGTCTGGTGTATATGTGTACTTGTACTTCGGTCTATTATCTTCTGACTGCTCATAAACAGTACCTTGTGATGTTGTATCTGTTCCGTCATTTGGTATTACCCCATTATACTTTGGACTATTATGCTCTATATCTCCGTAGTTTCCATCCGCATCATGTGGTGCTTCTCCCTTATACAATGGCTCGTTTGAATCAGTTGGCACAACAAATTCCCCAGCTTCGTCTTCAAATGTTGGTTCCATTGCTGCATCTTCTGGAGATATTATATCCACTGTAACTTTCCATATGCCACGCCACTCTTTAACGTTTAGTGCCAATGATCCCTTTTGGTTATATGTAGCGTATGTACAAGCAAAAGCAAAATCGTCGAATGTTACTTCTCTTACATTTCCTAGTGCATCATATACCTTAATTGTTGGCATACCTTCCTCTGTTATACTTCTTGTTACTTTTTGTAATGTATATTGTTGATATACACCTGTAACTATTTCTAATATCCTATTTATTTCGCTCTTGTCTGTTATTGGTTTAAGCTCTTCATCCTCTAAATACGCTTTTTCTTTATCTGAAAAATCTACTAACACTTGTTTTACATTCTCATCTTCAGTATCTCTTTCTATCTTCCACAAGCCAGCTTTGAAATCTTGTGCTACTACATTAAATATTGTTTTCCCGTTCTCATCTTCATCTTGCTCTAACTGTGCAAATACTATTGTATCCTCATTCGCTACAGTTGATGCTGTAACTGGTATATCTATTTGGTTACCCAAACCATCTGTTACCCTAACCGCTGTTACTCTTTCACTTATACCTCCGTCCACTGAAAAATCAAATAAATGTAATACAGATGGCATTAGCTTACCTTGAGAGTTATATGCCGCATTCTCCGCTCTATATCCTTTTATTAGCTTATATGCTCCTTCCGTTCCCTCTAACAGCTTTATTGTATCGATACCACTTTGTACGTCCCTTACCTCAACAATACATTTGTTTGTAGTATTGTTTACATATGCCCTCATCTTCATTGTTTCTTTGTTAAATTCTGTAACCTCTCTCCTTACATTGGCTGGAACTTTTGTTACTTTGTATGTTCCGTCTCCCTCTGATTCTACAATATAAGCTACAGCCTCAGCTGGTGTTATGTCTAACACTAATGGAAGTGTAATTACTCTATAAATAAATTCTTCGACTTCATTAGTCGCTTCTGCCGCCATTTCCGGATCATACTCTGGATTTGTCGCCTTATATGTCAATTTCAACTTAGTTACACCGACAATTTCATCAAACTCTGAATCCTCATTATCATCCGCATCTTCTTTTCCGTACATATCATTCTCATTATGATACTCAATCTCTTGTCCTGCCCCTGTCTCTATTGTATCTAATGTATATTCTACGTTATCCTCTGTGTATTTGTCTCCCACACCCAACACAAATCTTGACCCATCTTGTGTCCTTGCATTGAATGTAACTGCAAATGCACTAGTTGCATCTACTTCTATATAATTATCTAATATATCATATACTCTAAATTTAGTTTCACCTTCTTTTAGTATGTATTTCAATGTAACTTTTGTATTTTGTTCTTTTTTATTTAACAAAATCTCTTCTTTTCCTGCTTTGTCCGTTATCTTATATATCTTTACTTTATCCTCAAATTGTGCCTGTATATAATCTCCATATTCGACGTTATGATATTTCATCAACGTCCCTGGAACCACTTTAGGGCCCTCATGAGGCACATTTTCCAAATTGCCTAAACTCATCTCTTCTATAATGTCCAAACTATCTTTTTTGATTGCCTTTATGAATAATTTATTTGAAGGATCTGGTATTGTCAACACCGCCATCGCTTCTGTTTTATTTCTGTTAGTCTTCCAATCTAGAACAATACCATTTGCAGGCTTTTCAAGATTCTCATTACTCGCTCCTTGATATATATAATCAATCTTATATCCATTTTCATTTTCTCCTAATTTTATTTTTATTGCAACTTTTGTACCATTCGCGTTTTTTTCAAATCCTGTTACTTCAAGTGCAAAACCATCTAATTGATTCAATGCTATAATACCTGTTATTGCTAATACTGTTGTCAGCAGTATCTTTTTAAAACGACCTGCATTCAAACTGGGATTTACTTTACAAATGCGTTTGATCCTACTTGTAACAGTTTGCTTTAACATTTAAGCATTCCTCCTTTAAGATATTTTTGTTAAAATTTCTCTAAACTAAAATTCAACTTTTTCCAAAGAAAATCCTTCTTTTTTTAGAAAATTTTTTTGCTAAACCTATAAAATCACTCCCCATGCTAAAAAGAATTATTCTTTATTTTTTGTTGATTTAACTTATCCAACACACGGTTTAAAAAGCGGCTCCCATGGCCAATTTGGCGTCGTGCCGTTCACAAAACATACCTAGTTAAACTTAAAACCATATTTTGTTAAATTAAATACATTACACTAGGTTACTAAAATAGCCTATAGTAGAAAACGTATCTCCTCTATAGGCTATTTTTACCTTATATGCTATTATTTTACTGATTTTCTTGTCTAAATTGGGCTTGAAGAAAATTCCTTGTTTGAACTATCTATATAATATGCACTACATGTATAACTACTTGGTAAATTTGCAAATTCAAACTCGAATACTCCTCCTTTGCCTGTAATAATATTGGTCTTACGTACAAGTCCTGTTATTATTCCATTTAATGTATATTCCACTCTAACTCCAACTTCCTTTATATCTGGACCATTTATCAAATTCGAAGGTGTAAGTTTCGCTTTTATTGTATTTCCACTCTTCTCACATGAAATAGATATAGCTTGGTTCCCCACATATGGTATATCTTCTACTGTTACTTCACCCATTTGTTTGGTTCCGCCTTGTTTGTATTCATTGGTATATTTTGTAAGATCGTTATACCCTACCCCTGATGTATTTGTACTTAAATTTTTATATTTTACTACATACGACTCGGTATTACCCAATATGTATACCGTTTTATCTGTATCTATAGGCGATCTCATTTTTACAATCTCATATTTTGATTCATCTTTAGCACCACTAGCACCCACGTCTTTATATCTCCACTCAGTTTTTTGAGGTTGGCCACTACTCCAATCTATATTGGCTTTCTCTTTCCAATTGATAAATGCTAGATCATTATTCTTTAATTCTATCCTATTAATTTCAGGTTTATTTATAGTTAATGTCTCCACTGTAACAGTCTCACCAATTGCCTCTACACTACCTGGCGCCGTTGGTGTAGCTAATGCACTTGGAGCACTTATTCCATTCAAGTTTAATATATCTGATAATGTAGGTTTATTAGGTAATTTACCGTAATCTGGTATATATGGCCCATCTTTTCCTGCCCCTTTCTTTTTGCCTATCCCAGAAATTGCTATACTAAATTCCTCTTTAGTCCCTAATGTAGTTTCTATAACTAAAACGTATTCCCCATTCGCCGTAAAACTTTTTGTTATAGTAAGCTTTGCCGCACCACTTGTTCCTCCTGATTTTTCCTCCGCAACAGTACCGTTATCTTTCTTTTTTAATGTCATTTTTTTTAGCTTTCCCGCTGTTACACTTTCATTTTCCTCTACTATACTGCTAGTTCCTTCAATTGTTAATGTCTCTGTTGTTATAGTTTCATTCTCGCTCATTTTCTCTAATGCATTACGTATAGCCTCTTTCTCATTTGTCGACTTTTCACCATTTACTCCATATTGTATATCTGCATTAATCGTTTCTCCAGACCCTCTTACAGTAACATTTAATACTTTAAATCCTCCATAATTTGTTTTTTTCGTTCCATTATTCTTCTCATTGCTTACAAGAACTTTATAGGTCTTCTCTTCTATGTCAGAAGGTAATTTTAATTTTACCTCTCCACTAGCTCCCTTAGACGCTATTCTTCCAAAATATTTCACTTCATCTCCATCTTTCATTATAACTGTTATAAACTCGTTACTTGTACTTGATACTGAACCCGAATAATTTATTGTCATTGAATCCCCTGCTTTGGCTTTAATGCTATTTACCGAAAAACCTGATCTGTTTGCGTCATATACCGATAATCTATATTCAGTAGGACGTGTACTTGACACAGCCTTAATTACTGTATCTCCTCCTTCCGTAGTTGCAACTCCTGTATCGCTTGCATCCATCGAATATATTATGCGATCTGCTCTTATATTGGTTGCTGGACGGACCGAATTTATTGAAGTAAATGCTGCCCTCTTCTCTTGCCCATTTCCAAAAATCGCTACAGCACCAAAATTAGCATACCCTACTTTTACCTGCCCTGCTTTATTTCTTAACCAACATAAAGAAGTTTCAGCTGACATTATATTACCATACGCAGAATTTTTAACCTCTTTAGCAGAAAGTAAAAATATTTTTTCTAATGACAATGAAGACGCCGTTGCTGTACTACTCTCCCAGCTTATATCCTCAGTCTCAGTCTTTGTTGTTTTTAACATAGCTAAACGCTCTTGTTCTACAAAACAGTCATTATATATACTATCATTAAACTTATCTCTTATTGTACTATTTACCCAATTATTATTTGTACTTCCAAAATTACTATTTGAAAATACACTATTCTCGTTTAATATAAATAACGCTTTTGTTGTACCATCATTAGCAGTTTTATTTAATATCTTCCATTTAATTGCCGTACTAGTTTGATAGCTACTTCCACTTGGGCTATATCCAAAATACACCTTATCCCAAGTTGATCCTGTTGGATTCTTTGTATTATCCCAAAATGGTAATTCATCACCATCAATATCTTCTCCTTCAGATAAATACTTCGCTATTTCTATTTTGCCACTCGATATGGTGTTTCCAGCAACATCTTTTGCTTCTATAGTTACATCCTTAGTTGTAGCAATATTCAATTTACCCAAAGATATATATAAAGTATCAACAGAGTTGGAGCCATAAATCTCAGAATCAAAATATCCACCCTCTACCGTCTTATAATACAAGCCATCCGCCACTTTTATTTGTTTTTGGTTATTTCTATAACTTTCATACATATTATCCATATCTACAGTATTTGAATTTACCTTTATTTCTTTTAGTCCATGACCTTTGGTATACAAAAAATTGTTTACTGTACTATCATCACTTGAATCATACTCTATTATCTGAGCCTGTATAAAAAGCTTATAGTTAGCTTGAATTTTACCCCCTGCCGCATTTACAGCATCTTCTACGCTTCTACTCCATGACGTTTGTGCCGGTTGCCCCAAATTATTAGTGTCATTAACTTCCTCTTGGTTAGATACCTGGTACCATAACGCTATTGTTGGTTTTTTAGTATCTGTATATGCCTCTTGTGGGAAATTAGGAAATATATTTCTAGTTCCTTTAATGCTTACATCTCCATATGAGCTATTTCCAACAGCCGAACCTCCCATACTTCCTTTACAAAACCATCCTCCTTGGCCCAAATATGCTCCAGACGAACCCTCTGAATTTCTACTCTTATACAAAGATAGACTATTTTTCTCTGCAGTATATATTGGATAACTTTTGTTATCATATGTATTAGATCTAGAGTAGTAATTTACGTTCCCATAACCCGATTGATAAATATTTATTCCTGAATCACTTGTGTGAACTGTATCATAAGAGTACCTCATATCCTTATCCTCAGCATCTGTTCCTCCGCCTCCTATTGCAGCTCCGCCTCCTCTTAACATTCCTGAATTTGTATCCACAATACCTTTCAATCTAAGTGCTGCCTCTCCTCCAACTGCATGTATTACTCCTCCCCAATGTTCAAATTCCAAATCATTTTGTCTATATATATGTCCTTGATTATTAATGTAAGATCCTCCGCCTCCTATTCCCGCTCCTGTTCCACATGCATAGTCGTTACTAATACCATCTAAAGACTCGGTAATATAAAATCCATTACTAGAATTGAAAAAGTAGTTCTTTTTTGAAGGATATATATTAGCTTCTTCAGTTTTATTACTATTATATGTTCCTCCGCCGTATGCCTCAACCTGTCCACCATATATTTTTACAGTTCCTCCCTTTGCTGTGTATATACTCCCCCCATCTTCATTATCGATTTTATATATTCCTCCGCCTCCTATTCCCGCTCCTGTTCCACATCCATCAGATCCTATTCCACAACCTCCACACGCGTATACCATTCCGCTTCGTATTATAATGGTACCACAGTCTGAAGTTTTATTTTTATATTCGCTCCTTTTAGAAGTTCCTCTAAACTGAAATCCTTCTCCTCCTATTCCTGCCCCTGTACCTTCTGCTGTATCTTCTTTAGAGTTACTTCCTGCTCCTAATGCAACTAATCCTCCCGCATTGGGATCTATTGCCTCTATTATCAACTTAGCTTCATCTATACTGTCATTTGGAACAGTTATTCCCGCATAGCAGCGCCAATCATTATATGAATTACCAACCGCTACTTTCCTTCCATACGTATAAAAAAAATGATCCCACTTTAATTGTATTGTTAATGTTTTACCTGGTTTTACGTATATACCGTCTAAATACGCTATTGAACTTCCACCAATATCTTTTTCACTTGCATTTACAACTCTTTTTATTCCGGACGGAACAGATATATACCCATCTATTATAAGCGTCGTATCCTCTTCTATTTTTAATTGAAGTCTAAGTGTGCCATTATCTGGAAAGAAGTTTCTATTGTTTAAGTTTAATTCTGTTGTTTTTATAACTTGTCCTTCCCTCTGAGTCTGACTGGTAGACATCATTGCCTGACTTTTTTCTTCTCCCATAAAAAATACAAAGAAAAGCATCACCATAAATATAATCTTTTTATATCTACTTCTACGCATACTATACCTACCTCCTTCTTCCTCTTTTTTTGGGAGATATCAAACTGATATCCCTCATCTTTTTAATTATTAAATACACCTTCCTATTAAAAACCAACTGCTTTGGAGGATACCCCCCGTACAGTCGGTTTTTACTTATTCTGTCATTTATCTATCCCATATTACTATTTGTTTTCCATCCATCTCAAATGTTAATGCACTATCCCTATCTTTGTTATACCAAAAATATACATCACCTGAGCTATCTGTCTTTATGGTATCACCACTATCCCCATTTAACCACACTGTGCCTTCGTTATGTCTCCATAAATCTGTTGATAGTTTCTTTTGTGTTACTGTATATCCATCACATTTTACTGTATTAGTCTTGTTGTTATAGGCCTGTACGTTTGCATTCCTTGTTATAGTAATATTCGATCCATTTATATCTTTAGTTCCTCCTTTCGCCTTCACCACCCCTCTGCTTATCCTTACAGTACTACCATTTATCGCATTTGCTCCAGATACAACCTCTATCTTTCCATCAGCTATAATCAATTCTCCTCCATACATTCCATCGCCACTGTTGCTACTTATATACATATCGCCAGTATCTATTGCTAACTTTGTTGGCGCATACATTCCTTTTCCGCTTCCGTTAGTCTTACATACAAATTCTCCTTGGTTTATCTCTAGTGTAGATCCCGCCGCAATACACGATCCGGTTCCTGTTGTAGTTGCATTTATCTTACCATCTGTTATTTTAACGTAGCCCACGCTTCCTCCAGATCCTGCACCTATACATGATCCGTTTACGCTCTTTGCTACTATTACACCATCATTTATTGTTATTGTTCCTGTTACTTCACCATTACTTCCACTACCTATTCCCGCTCCATTCCCTGTTGATACCACTATCTTATTCCTGTTTAAATTAATATTACCTGCATCTCCTCCTGATCCACTACCTATTCCAGCCCCACTAGATCCTGCGCCTTTCAGTATACTTATGGAATTATCGTTTAGTTCAATTCCTGATATTACACCGCCTCTTGTTCCTATGCCTACTCCATTGCCGCTTCCTCCTGTTATCTTAACTGCCGATTTTTCTATTTCCACTTTAGATATTGTACCAGTATCTCCTCCTATTCCTGTTCCTGAACCTGTAATACTCATATCTAGCTCTGAATCCTTTATCTTTATTACACCCTCGTTATTATTTATCTTATTCCCTCCTATCCCCATTCCATTTACCGAGCCCGTCTTAACTCTAGATGAAATTATTGTTATATTCCCTACGTTACCGTCCTTACCTCCTATACATGCACCATTTCCTGATGTACTAGCATCAATTATAGCCGAACTAATTGTTATAGTGCCCGCAGTACCAAAGCCGCCTATCGCCGCACCATTTCCACCACTGACTACCGCTTTAACACTACCTCCTGTTATTGATATATTCCCGCATTGTGAACCAGTTCCACTTCCCAATCCAGTTCCTGATTCAGTAGACTCAAGGCTTACAGTACTTTTTAATAATGTTATATTGCCACATGTTGCATAAGCCCCACTTCCTACTGCTGTATTACTTGTTTTGACAAAAGCTTTACTAGAAGATAATTTTATATCCCCTATCTTTGATATTGTTCCTATTCCCACTCCACTTCCAGTTATCTTTACTTCAGAGTCTTCTATGTCTATTTTTTTAGTACTATTGTCTGCGACACTTCCTATTCCCACCGAGCTCGCACTCCCTACAATAATTCTCGACGATGATATAGTTATATCTTCAATTGTTTTATTTCCTCCTATTCCTATTGCTCCACCACCTATGTCCGCTGTTGATCCACTTAATGTTATTGCACCTACCGAATTTGTTCCCCCAATACATATTCCTCCGCTATTTACACTCGCTTTTACATTAGAGCTACTTATATTTATAGTTCCGCTAGTCCCTGCACCTATTCCTATACTTGATGCTGTTATTATAACCTTATTACATGAACTTATTGTTATATTTCCACAACTATTAGTACTTAAATTTCCTATTCCTGTAGAACTTCCACTAATTAATACATTAGATTTTGAAATTAATATTGTACCACTACTACCTATTCCCAATGTACTACTCTTTATATTAATTCCGGCACAATCACTAATAGTTATAGATCCACTTTCTCCACCTATTCCCGTACTTGCGCCGGATATGCCAACTTTAGAATTTTCTATTTTTATAGTAACTTTTCTACCTATTCCTGTACTTGCACCAGATATAATTATTTCACTAGTATTTTTTATAGTTATAGTTCCACTTTTTCCATTTTTATCACCTATTCCAGCATCACTAAATCCACTTATTCCTATTTTTGATCCACTAATTGTTATGTTACCAGAACTTCCATCTCCGCCTGCTCCTATTCCAGTAGTTGTACCAGAACTTGCTCCACTAAGTTTAACCTCACTAGATGTTATATTTATAGTCCCTGCACGAGCTCCAGAATATGCTCCTATGCCCAACTTGCAGCCTGATATTTCCAACTTAGATCCTGGACTTATTTCTATTGATGAAGATTTTGTACTGGAACTAGAATAAAAACCTATACCTACACTTGTTGCTACTATCTTTCCCGAAGTCGCTGATATCTTTATAGCGCCAACTTCTCCTTTTCCTCCTATCCCAATTTCTCCTCCTAAATCCATCTTAGATCCATTAATAGTAATATCACCACTCTTGATTTTAGATCCTATTCCAATACTACTTGTTCCTCCTGATATCTTTACAACCTCGCAATCATCAATACTTATATTCCCTACTTTTCCTGAAGAACCTCCTGCACCTATTCCAACTTCAGTTATTCCACTAAGTTCTATTTTGCTACTAGTAATAGAAATCTCTTTCCCGCTATTATCTGCTGTACTTCCTATTCCTACCGCTGTCTTCGATACCTTAACAATACTATTTTTTAACGTAATAGTCCCTAGCTTTCCAACACTTCCTATTCCAACAAGCCCTGCTGATCCGTCTTCTACCTTTACATTAGATTCCGATATTTCTATATCCCCCATTTCAGAACTAGCTGCTTTTGTTCCTATTCCAACTCCAGTACTAGTTTTTAAATCTATTACTGCACATTTTGAAAGTGTAATGTCTTTTACTCTTCCTGAATCATTTGCTCCTATAGCCGTTTTTGCCCCATCTACTTTTAAACACATATCCTTTTGATTTACTTCCTTACCATAGATTTTTATAATGGAACTAGTTGTATTCCCGGACTCGCTACCAACTCCAACACCAGTAGCTTTAATGTCCAAATCTGATTTATATATAGTTATATTGCCCATTCTAGATCCTGATTGCACTCCAACTCCAATTGAGCTTTGGGATATTTTTATTTCTGACGCTAGTGTTATAATTATTCCACCACACGTAGCATTTTGCCCTGCACCAACTCCTACTGTACATTTTGTTATATTTAGTTTTACACCCTCTATTCTTATATCTCCACATTGCGCACTATCTCCTGCACCTACTACAATTTTAGCATTTGATACTGTTCCATATAAATAATCTACTTCAATATTACCACAATTAGCTCCACTTCCTGCACTTCCAATTGCAACACCGCTATCTCCTGTTTTAAACTCTCCTTTTACGTCATTTACTACTAATCCATCTAACGTATTTGTTAATCTTCCGCTCTTACCTGTACCTATACAGGCTCCAGTGTCAACTGTTATTTTTAAAGCTTGATCTGATCCATTATTCCTTCTTGTTCCTTCAACATTTACTTCTGTTACAGTACCATTTTCTCCTGTTCCTATCCCCGCTCCTCCTCCAGTAACATTTATCTCTAATGATGAATTTAAAACATAAATTGAACGCATTGAGCCACCTCTAGCCGTTCCTATAGCCGCCGCTCCTCCTGATGCTGTTATTTTTGTGTTAAAAACTTCAAAAATATTTATATCTGTACTGCTACCAGTTCCTTCTATTCCTCCACCATTCGTACTTTCTATGTTGAAGGTACCCGTTTTATCTTTTCTTCTAAAAAGATTAAACGTGCCTCCTTCTACTTTTATTGCCGGATTACTACTAGTCGACTTTAACATTCCTCCCCCTACTAAAACTATCTTCGTATCTCCCACTACAGAATTAGATATCCGTATTGGTGAAGTAGTGCTAGATGTTATACTTAAACCATCATCTAATACCAGCGTCATATCATCCGCCTCTACTAAAACACTATACTGTGTCGTTGTTCCTTTTAATAGTACTGCCTCTTTACACTCAACTGTACTCTCATCCGTATCCTCTGTAGCTGTGATACCACTCACCTTTTTACCATAATGAGCTATAATTTTACCGCCAGTCTTCTCTATCCTCAAGTTACCCTTTGACAAATCAAATACCTGTAACTTTGACAAATCTTGCTCTGTTTGAGATATTACATCTGTTTCTGGCCTATATCCTTGGCTCAAATCACTACCTAGAGTATATGTAAGCTCCTGCCATCCATCTGTTCCATCATTTTTATCATAATGTAAATATACTTTTTGTGAATCGTTAGGTTTGTTTTTGGTGCGAACTTCTAAAACTTGGTTGTAGTCTCCACTCCCTGCCGCTATTACTTTTACTCTTGAATCACTTTTACTCACATAATCACTAGAACTTGTGGACTTACTCTTTGATATACCTTTTAAAAATTCTTGACCATACGTCATCTTAAACCTAATTACAACTTCTCCATCCTTAATATACGCATTAAACTCACTTGTAGGTACTTCTGTTGCATCAATCCTATGATGTTTTTTTATGTAGTCAGAAAGCTTCGATATGCTAACAGTTGCTTCTTTACCTGCTCCACTCTTAGAATATAAACTATAACTCTTATTTTTAATTGCGTCAGTATATTGGCCTCCTTTAGAACAAATTACTTCGCTACCACTTAATGTAGTCCCTTTATCTACGCCATTAAATTTCACACTTGCTACATTATCTGACCCAGTTACGGCCCACTCACATTTAATCTCCTGATCATATCTATATATAGGTGTAGGAGTAGTAGTCTCAACACTAGATATAGTTATACTTGCGCCGTTGTTTCCTACATCCCCTGATGAACTACTTGTCCCCAATTTAAATGTTATCTCATTTTTAGGAGGCATATCTTCTATCTTTACTTCTAATTGTTTATATCCAGCACAGTTTGTAAGACCAGAAGTATTTTTTTGCTCATTTAAAATCCATAAATTATAGTCACCTTCTGTCATGGATTTAGGAAATGCTATAGTAAGATTACCAGTTGCAGCATCTACTAATTTAAAGGTACCATAATAATAATCCGATGAGCCTTTCTTTTGAGTTATTGCTGATATATATTCATTTGAACCTGTTTTTGCATTACTGTACTCTACATTAATATTCCTACCCTCTACAGTAGCAGTAGCCGCAAAACCACTCCTTCCTGAATCCAATAAAACCAACTTTGATTCATCAGCTGCTAAAACATTACTCGGTTTGGTTTGCCTTTTCTCAAGCTTAGTAAAAGCTATTGTCTTATCATATGAACTCTTTGACGGTATAGTACATACAACCTTGGTCAAATCTATATTCAACGCATAACGTATTTCTAAATATTTATCAGATCCATTGGCAGTAAGTCCACTATATCCATTCCAATCTATAACTGCTGTACCATCACCACACTTTGAACGAAGTGGCCATATATAACCTTCCGCCGCACTTTTTGTTTTCCAGTTATTGGGATCTTTATAAACATTGTTTTCTGTTCCTGCCTCTCCCTTAAAACCATAACTTCGATTGGTTGCTTCTTGAGCTGATAATAAAAATAATTTTTCTGCACTTAACCCTGCAGCTTCTGCATTCGAAGTTCCACACCATTTTAAATTTCCACTTTCCGACTTTGTTGTAGAAAGTATTGCTCCTCTCTCCATATCTGTAAACCGATCTGCCCCATTTAATTCATCATTTAATTGGTTTTTCACTATTTCCTTAACTGTGCCTCCACTTTTATTACTTACATCTAAACTCACAACCTCTAATAGCATAAATAATGCATTAGAATTTCCATTATTTCCTTTTGTATCTAGCACTCTAAAATCCTTTACTTTACCCGTTTTAGAACGGCCGAACCCTATGTAACTATAATTTGATCCACTCTCTTGATATTCTGGATTCGCCACATCGTGCGCTATTAGGGCATATCCATTCACACTTTGAAAAACCATACATAACATAATACAAAATATCATCATTATTATCATTTTTTTCATATATTTTTATCCTCCTCTCTTGTTCTGGTCTAAATGAAAATTCTTCATTATTTTAAAAAAAAATAAAACTTCCATTATCTTTCGTTTAGCATATATATTTCATCCTAAGTTAATTATTGGGAATATCATTCTAAAATGTATGTATTTTTTTACATTTAAACACACCAAACCTCCTTAGCCATCATATTTTTTATCTGACTTTCGAATTCCCTCCTCTTCTATTATTAATCGGATAAATATATTGGCATCTTTATTGTTCCCACCATGTCAAATATTTCTTGTAGCAACATAAATATATGGGCTATACTTGGCATGCCAAAGCCTAAGCTCATACGGGCTTTGACACGAATCCATTACATAAGCACGGGTTGTATTTGCTTACCCTCTAATGCTTTTTCTAGTGTTGGTATAATCATGTTTGTTTTAGCCACCAAAGAATTAGGTTTGTTCTTGTGATCATCTTGTCCAAAGGGAACTAAGTATATATTTTTTTGATTTATTATTTTCCCTATATTATACGCGCTATTGCCCAATCCATCATTTGTTGCTATAGACAATACCAGCGGTCTTTGATTCCTAAGATGTGATTTTGCGGCCATTGTTACCGTAGTATCTATTATTGAATTTGCAATCTTTGCTAGAGTATTCCCTGTGCATGGAGCAATTAACATAATATCAAATAATTTGTCAGGGCCCACCCTCTCTGCTTGATTTATGCTAGATATTACTTCTCTTTTTGTTATACTCCTAAGTTTTTCTATTATATCGCTTGCCTTGCCAAATCGTGTATCCATTGTCCTAACATGTTCCGAGACAATTGCTGTAACCTTTGCACCATCATTTTTTATCTTTTCTATCTCATTTATTGAATCGTTTATTGTACAAAACGATCCTGTTAGCGCAATTCCTATATTTTTACCTTCTAACATATTTACACCTCCATTTCCCCTATAATGTTATATATAGTATTCTTCATAAAACCCGCACATGTTTTAGGAGCAATTCTACCTGGTAGCCCCGGCAAAAATTTCACATTTATTCCTAATTTCTCTGCATCATCCTTATTTACTCCATAAGGCCAAGATGCTAAATCTATTATTAGCACGTCTTTTTTTAATGTGGACAATACATCATAATTTAAAATAACACTTGGAACCGTGTTAAATATTACATCTACTAAAGGAACCGTTTCCTTTAGCGCACCGGGATGTATTCTATTGTATCCGTACGCAAATATCCACGCCAAATCCTTCTCTTTCCTCGCCATAACGTAAACATTTGCCCCCATCGCCGATAAGATCTTGCTTAAAACTTTGCCTATTCTTCCAAAGCCCAAAATCATGCAATTGCTACCATGAAGAGTTGTTGTAGTGTTTTCTATCGCACTTTGTATAGCTCCCTCCGCAGTTGGAATAGCATTTAATATTGCCATCTCTTCTCTTTGTAATATGTCCCTATACTGTAAGCTTAGGTCTTCCATTATCTTTTTAACTCTAACGCTCGGTTTACCAAGAATAAATAACTGGTTTGGTTGTAAATGATTTAGTACATCTATAATTTTTATAGCTTTATCACTATATGGTGTATTTATATTTTCATCATCATATGACAATACCAACGGCGCTATTATCACATGTGAATTTGATATATTATCTATACTACTAGTACTCACGTTACTTGGCACCATTTCTTTTGCGAAACCTAACATATAAACATCATTACCATCTTGTGCAAGTAATCTCCCCAATTCGATATTTCTTAAGTCCCCACCTACAATTGTATATAACATATTCCCTCTCCATTAACATGTACAATTTTTGTTTTTTATAGTTTATGTTCACTTTGAAAATTGGTGCTTGTACTAGACTTTTTTAATTGAATTAAGACTTTTTTAAATTACGCCCCATTAAATTTAGAGAAGCCACTATCCCTTTCGGAATAGTGGCTTCTCTTCGCAATTAACCTGGGTATTTTTATTATCGGCTCCAATCTTTTAATACTTTAGTCCCTGTAGAATCAGTTATTTTCCACACTCCTGATTCATTATCTGACACATGTATTGTATAGTCACCTTTATGATATGTTATTGTGTAGACAGGGGCCGTTTTATCCTCTACAATTATTTCTGATTCAGATACTGGTTTTGCATTGCTCGCCAGATCATATACTGTAATTGAATTCCCTGCACTTGTTTCTATATTTTTTGTAGTGTTAGCTATTGGAGTAGCCGAAACACCTATCGGTGATATATATTTTACCTCTTTATCTGAATTTAGTTGAGCTAATCCACTTCCTGTATCCTCCACCGTTATTTTATACATTGTACCAGCCTGATTCTTATATGCATTTAGTATACTTGGAGCTATTGTATCAGTAGGTGCCCCTGATGCTACCACCCTTAGCGTTAACGTATCGTACTCAGCATAATTAGTTTTATATGCACCTGCGTTACATTCATCATATACTACCATCTTATATATCCCTGGTGGTATTGTACCACTTCCTGGCATTTTGAAATCTACTTTTGAGCCATTTATTGTACCAAGAGCTCTCCATGCTTCTGAGTCATTTTTTATTATACCTATTATTTTGTCATAATGCTTATTAGTATAATTTAGGCTTAATATTTCACCACATGCTACCTGTGCAGCATTTTCTGTTATTTTGAATTTACCATTTGGATTAGATTTACGAGTATATTTATCTTCTATCGTCAATTTAAATGGAGAAGCTGTCACTGTAGGCGTAGGTAATGGACTAAATGTAGTTTCACTTGAGGAGCTCCCTACGGTCGCATACGAGGTCATGAGGATAGAGGACAGAGGTATATTCAAAGCACACCTCACGCAA
>JAGCXC010000031.1 GCA_017961515.1 Clostridiales bacterium
CTGGGAGAGCATCTGCCTTACAAGCAGGGGGTCATAGGTTCGAGCCCTATAGTGCCCACCATTTTGCTGGTGTAGCTCAGCAGGTAGAGCAGCTGACTTGTAATCAGCAGGTCGGGGGTTCAATTCCGTCCACCAGCTCCAAACTTAAACTGACGTGTTGGTGATTTATTATTGATGCGTTGGTTTTTTTTATCTATATCTTGATATAGATAAAGGTAAATATAACTTTTGATAATAGGGGGGACTTATTATGGATCTTAATTCCAATATGTCAAAACCGCTAAATTTAAGAGATATACCTTCTAATAATTTAAATTTACATGCTACAGGTAAGTTTCATAGTAAACCTATACGTAAGGTTCCCACTCTTAAGAGATCACATACTAGACATTTGTCTTTAGATAAAAACTTTAAGACTCCCGCTCCTTTTTCAAATGATTCACTCTTTGATAGAAATATATCTTTCGAGGATCTTTCTCATACAAAGGAAAGATCAACTATGTTAATGGACAAAACTCATCTTTTAGAAAACTCTATACATAATTTAAGACATATAGATAATCTTGATATTTCTTCAAATGTATCCCTTACACATAACGCTTTGTTATGCCTCAAAACTTTAGTTTCTCCAGTGGCTATATTTTTTCATGTGGGTAGATTTGCGATAACATCATTTAGTACAGCCCTTTCATTTGTCTCTGCTTTTGCTTTATCTGATGTAATCTTTTTTTATTTTTTAGATAATTTTTCTCTATCCTACTTTCGATATATTCTTCTTGGAATATCAGGAATAGTAGGAGTGTTTTCTATTAAAGGGGTTTTACAATCCGTACTTAATTTATTTCTTAGTGTATTTAAAGGAACTTACTCTTGGTACTTTAGTTTAGTAGATCCAGAATGCTCTTTTTTAAATTTTTTATTTGGTATAAACGATATGACATTAAATGATTCTTAAAAGGAGGATCTTTATATGCTACTTCTAGAAAATGAAAAAGGTAAACAAAAAACTAACGTTTTGCCTCTACCGAATTATGCAATAAAAAAAAATACACCCAACATTTACACACAAGATAATAGAAATCTCGCTTTTAGTAGTTATTGGCCTAATTTAGAAACTCCAAAAATAGAGAAAAACTTTAAGCTTTCTAAAAAACTTAAAAATAAAAAATATGACCCTAGGCAATTTGAACTAGAAATCACGCCTTCCGCTAGAAGATGTATTAAAGCACTACTCTCACCCATTGCCGTCGTTTCATATATATTACAAGAGTCTTCTATTGCTTTTAATAAAATATTAACTGCAACAATTTCTTTTCTTGTATTTAACCTATTAAACTTATTTACATCTGTCTGCTTCGGATCTTATGAAGTAAAACTTCCAATGATGTCTATTTGCTTGGTTGGTAGCATTATAGGTGCAAGAAGATTGATAAGATCTATTAAAAAAATCATAACTAGTATACCTTGTGGTATCTACACTTGCAGCAAAAATATTTCTTGCGACAAGTGCTCTATTCTCGACTTTATATGCGGTATAGACAAAAGCAAAAAAAATCTTTTACCACGTTTAGCTAAAAAATTCTCTCTATAAACTCTACTCTATAATTTGCATATCTAATTTTTTATACTGCTTCCCAGATATATTTAACGATACCACTAACAACATAACAGCTATCCAAAACATATACAACATTCTAAGACTGAAACCTATGTTTTCTGCAAAACTAAACAAAATTATCCCTGCTATTGCCGAAATATTTGCGATTATTATATTGTTCATTTTATTGTCTGTTTCTAATATCAATATTTTCAAAGCCCACTTTATTAACCTTAGTAGCATCCAAATCATAGACATTAAACCCAATAACCCTAATTCCAACCATATTTGCAAAAAGAATAAATGTGTATGTGATGGTGGACTATATTTTGAATATTGCGTAAACAATAGCTTAAATTTTTCTATATTTATACCTATTCCCAAAAACCAATTATCTTTTACAATCTTAAACGATGTACTCCATATATCAAATCTATATTTACTAGATGTATCTTTCCCCAAGGTTAATAATCTTTCCAGTACATTAGAAGGAATATACGGAATAGCAATAATCATTCCTATCAATACTAATGGAAACATCTTTCTATTTTTTAAAATTAAAAATGTACCTATAGCTACTATCGCAGAAACATATGCGGCTCTAGAATAAGTCAATGCTATATTACACAACGCAAGCGCACCTATAAGAGCAATTAATATTCTCTCTCTAGTATTATTAAATTCTAAAAATAACAACATGTAATATGGCAACACTAATACTAATACTCCCGCATATACATTAGGATTACCTAATGTAGAATACACTCTAGATAACATTAGTCCCATATTTAAATCTATCAATAAAGGATCTACTGGTATACCCAAAATAAATTGTATTACACCAAATACACATATCGAAACCGACATACCTACAATAAATTTTACAAATTTAATAAACGCATATTTATTCCTTATAGAATTAACAAGTATAAACCCAAATAAAAATATCGATACATAAAAAATTAAATATTTTATTGAATCTATACTAAATCTGGAATTAAACACAGCCAAAAGAACTGTCGCCATAAATACCAATATTGATACATCTATTTTATTTAAATTCATATTAAATCTTATATCTATCGTTGTCTTAACTAAATATACTAACACAGTAAATACTATAAATAATATATTATAAATATTATGCCACTTGCTCTCTGGTATTATCATCTGCAAACAAACAAACACACCCAACGCAAAAATTATATCCTTACTAATAAACGTAAGCATTTTAAAAAACTTACTTGCGTGCAACATCTCTTTTTTCTGATCATAAAAATTTCTGCAATACACGCTAAATCGACTTAGTACATCTTGTATATTCCCTAAGATTGCACTATACTTCGCGTAAAACGATGTTTTTTCATCCTTGCATATAAATCCTATGAACCTACTTTTCTTTATATCTTTTACCAGCCAATTGAAAAAAACACGAAACAAATTATATATTACACTACTCTCTAGCATGTACTTTAATGCATTTATAAATCTCAGTCCTAAATTTATCAGTATACTATCTGTCATTTTTATCCCCCTATTGGTTTTATTGAAGAAAACCTTCCCCAATACGCACTCTCTCCTATTTCCATCACCATATATTTACCTACTAAAAATAACTGCCCATCTATCCTTATTCCTGTATCTTCAAAATATCCTTCACCATCTATCACAACTTCAACTGAATTATAACCTTCCTTTGTTGTTTTCACATAATCACCTTGGAATGTTGTAGCATATGAAATAGAAGGCTCAACTTTATAACTTACTACTGTTCCAATATTCGACATCCATGCAGAATCCCTAACTTTTTTCCCTTCTTTTAGCGTATCTGCAACATAACTTGGCACTTCTTCTGCTACAAATGTTATTACTAACTTCTGATTTACTTTATTGGCACTATTACTTCTTTCCCTATTTACGTACTTATATATACCTATTATCCCCAATAAAATTACACAAATGAATATTAATACATCTATTACACTAACTCTCCCCAATATTCTTCCTTTTTCATCTATTATTCTCATTATTATTTCATCCTCCTCTTTAACTTTAACTATACGTTTTTCTCAACATCTCATCAATATTAAATATGTATTTTATTCTATCTTTTTCTTTTTTAGCAATATACTCTTTTATATTGCCATAATTATTATATATTTGCAATACCCTATTAGCCCCATCTTTTTTATTTCCATATTCAATTAAGTATTGGCTGTCCTCTCCTAAAATTTCAGCTGATCCACTTACATTAGTTGCTATAACCGGTACTCCACATGCCATTGCTTCGAGTATCGATATTCCCAACGCTTCATTTTTAGACGGGGATATATAAAGATGGGCCCCTTTTAATATGTTTTTTATATCACTTCTAAATCCCGTAAAAATTATAGCATCTAAAATATTTTTACTAGCCCCATAATCTTCCACTTCATGTCTTAATTCCCCATCACCTACTAATATAAATTTAAACTTATTTAGATTAATCCTGTTTTTTATCTCTTCTATTATGTCTAATAAATAAAAATATCCCTTTTCCTCATTAAACCTTGCTACAGTTACTACCTTAAATACATCCTCATTTATATTAAACTCTTCACCTATAGTTGATTTAATGTCTTGGCTCCAATAGCTATAATCAACTCCATTGTATACAACTTGTATCTTGTTTTTATCTATTCCTTCCTTTATCAAATTATCCTCAACCGACTTGCTAACCGCTATAATCTTCTTATTAAAACGTGTTAAAACTCTGTTTAGAATTTGTACATCTCTTCTGTTATGCCAATTCATGTGACATGTATTTATTATAAAAGCTTTATTCCCAAATATTTTAGATACTATGGCCACACAATTTTCTCTCAAAAAATGTGTGTGTATGATATCAATATTATTTTGTCTGCAAAAATTACTTATTTTTATTGCTGAAAATATATCTAACACATTTTTTATAGGAATAAGAACTATCTTTACTCCCAACATTTCAAGTTCTTTTTCACAACTGTTGTATGTTCTTTTGGACACACCTACAAAAAACTTAAATCCTTTATCTTTTAGGCCCTTAGCTAACGAAATTATATATCTTTCTGCTCCCCCGTTGTTAATAAAATTCATCAAATGTAATATTGATTTCAAAACACTATCCCCTCTTTTTTATTAATCTTGCAGGGTTCCCAGCAACAACTTCATTCTCCAAGACATCTTTTGTTACAACTGAACCTGCACCTACAACCGCACCCTTTCTTATATGAACTCCCTTTAATATAATTACTCTTGCTCCTATCCATACATCATCTTCTATAACTACTTTGTCTTTTGCGGTAGATCCTTGCTTTATCATTGGTACATTTATATCAGAATAATTGTGATTTTTAGTGTATATAATCACATCTGGTCCCATCATAACATCTTTACCTATCTCTATGGGGCCTGACAGTCTTGCATTTATCCCTATCCCTGAATTATCGCCTAAACAGATTTCACCCCCATTCCCAAAAAAAACTCCTCTTTCTATGTTAACATTTTTCCCACAACTTTTGAAAATTTTCTTACATAAAAAACCTCTTATTTTCCGGGATATTTTCAAAAATGGAAAATCTGATCCAGGTAGATGTTTCGCTATCAAGTAGTATAAGATCAAAGCTATCTTCCTCATAAGTTATAACCTTCTCCCTTATTAAAAATATATTGCTAACATAACAATCAAACCCCAAATAGCAATCGTAGCTAACAATGCTCTATCTGACAAAATTGTATCTTCTGGACTCCCGCCCTCATTTTTCCTATATACCAAATATTGATATCTAAATATTCCATATATAACAACTGGTATTGTAGATGTCATCATGTAAACATCATTATGTGAAAAAAACGTGTATAACGAATATGCTATCAATGTCATTGCGATAACCGCCGAAAGCATATTATCAATAAACTCTAGCGAATACTCATCTAAGTTTTCTCTAAATTTACATGCCTCACTACCCAAAATTAACATTTCATTCTTTCTTTTATTAAGTCCTAAGAATAACGCCAAAAATAAAGTACATATAAGTATCCATGGAGAAACATAAATATCTATAACCTCAGCTCCTGCTATAACTCTTAAAACAAATCCTATTGCTATAGACAAAACATCTACTATGACCATATGCTTTAAAAAACGTGAATATAAATAATTATTCAAAAAGTAAAGTATCATTACTACCCCAAAATTAACTTCCAAAAAAACACCCAATACTGTAGAAACTGGCAACAATATCGCAACTAGTATTAACGCATTCTTTTTGGATACCTCTCCACTTGCTATTGGTCTTAGCTTTTTTATAGGGTGCAGTACATCTTTTTCCATATCTTCTATGTCATTTAGTATATATACACATGATGTAAGCAAACAAAACAACGCTGCTGCAACTAACACTTTGATAACACTTATTCCATCAAATGCTTTTTGTGCAAACACGATAGGCGCAAAAATAAAAAGATTTTTTATCCATTGCCTTACCCTTAGTAACCTTCCAATCAAGTCTAATTTATTTTTCATTTTTCTGCCTCCATACTTATGTATCTTTTTTAAAAAACCTGCCTCTATTGTTTTTCTGTTATATCTCTCTTTGTTTTAGCACTTCATACATAACTACAGCCCCAGCCACTGATGCATTTAATGATGTTATCTCACCTTTCATTGGAATACTTAACAAAAAATCACACTTACTTGTTATTAACTTACCAATTCCCCTTCCTTCACTACCTATCACAATTGCAATTGGTCCTTTTAAGTTTGCCTCATAAAATTTGCTACTTCCACTTGCTTCTATTCCATAAACCCATACACCTTTTTCTTTTAGATAATCTATTGTATTGGCTATATTGGTCACTCTAGCAACTTTAACATACTCTATAGCTCCAGCAGATGCCTTGGATACAATAGCCGACGCTGCAACCGATCTTCTTTTAGGTACAATAACCCCATGTGCACCTACTGCATTTGCAGTCCTTAGTATTGCGCCAAAGTTATGTGGATCTTCTATTTCATCTAGTATAATCACAAATGGAGCTTCCCCTTTTCCCTTTGCCTCTTCTAGTATATCACTAACATCCACATACTCTATTGGTGACACAAAAGCAATAACTCCTTGATGAGCTCCTGTATCAGAAAGGGAATCCAATTTTTGCTTCAATACCTCTTGCAAAATCACCTTTTTCTCTTTTGCAAGCGCTATTATCTTTTTCACTGAGCCCTCTCTGTCCCCTTTTGCCACTAATATCTTATTGATAGTCCTATTTGATTTTAGAGCCTCCAATACCGAATTTCTGCCTTCTATCTTGTCCTCTAGTACATCTTTTTTATCTCTCAACTTTTCTCTACATCCTTTAACATTTTTTTATCTACTATATCTATAGCCCTCTCTACTATCTCTTCTAACCTATCTTTATTATTGTTTAAATATAAATACCCTATAAGCGCCTCAAAACCTGTTGCATATCTATAATCAGATACCTTCGCATTTTTAGGAATAGTCGCTGACTTAGCATTCCTTCCCCTTTTTACCACCTCTAACTCATCTTGTGCTAACTCCTCCAAAAGTTCATGTAATATGAAAGACTGCTCTGAAGCTTTTACGTATTTTATACTTAACACATGTAACTTATGCACAGATACTTTCTTTCTCTTAATAAGCATCTCCCTTATATATACCTCATACACAGCATCTCCCATATATGCCAATATCAACGGCTGATACGAACTTGCATCTACATTATCTTTACTTATATCAATCATATTTTTATTTATACCTTCTTCCATTTTACTCCATTTGGAGTATCCTCTAAAACTATTCCTTTCATCTTAAGTTCATCTCTTATTCTATCTGCCGTATTCCAATCCTTATTAGCCCTTGCTTCTTGTCTCTTATTTATTAAATCCTCTATTTCTTTTTCTAGGCCTTCATCCTTATCCTTCAATATTCTAAGCACATTACACAATTCTTGTATATTATCTTTTACTAGTGACAATTCTTCTTTTGTATACGTTTTATATACCACGAATTTATTATTCGCAATACGCACCATGTCAAATATAGCAGATATTGCATCTGCTGTATTCAAATCGTCATCCATAGCCACTATAAACTGATTCTTTTTTTCTTCTATGGACTTTTCAAATTGAGTATCTTTTCCTTTTTCTGGCACATCACTATTAGATAAAAGATAATTTATATTATCTAAGCAATTATCTATTCTCTCTAAACTATTCTTAGCTGACTCCAATAGCTCAAAACTAAAATTTATCGGATTTCTGTAATGCGAACTAATCATAAAAAACCTTACCACTCTGTAATCAAAGTGCTTTACTATGTCTCTCACTGTAAAAAAGTTCCCCAATGACTTTGACATTTTCTCATTGTTAACATTTATAAAACCATTGTGTAACCAGTAATTTGCAAAAGGCTTCCCATGCGCCGCTTCACTCTGAGCTATCTCATTCTCATGATGTGGAAAAATCAAATCCTGCCCACCACTATGTATATCTATTGTCTCTCCTAAAAACCTATTCGCCATAGCTGAACATTCTATATGCCAACCCGGTCTTCCTTCTCCCCAAGGGCTCTCCCAAAAAGGCTCCCCTGGTTTTTTAGCTTTCCATAATACAAAATCAGTCGGATCCTCTTTTCTCTCATCCACTGATACTCTATTTCCAACTTCCAAATCATTTATATCCTGATGTGACAACTTTCCATAACCCTCAAATTTTCTGGTTTTAAAGTAAACATCTCCACTAACAACGTATGTATATCCTCGCTCTTCTAATTTCTTTATTAAACCGATTATCTCCTCTATATTCTCTGTAGCCTTAGGGTGCACACTTGCCTCTCTTATTCCCAAACCCTTTGCATCAATAAAATACTCCTCTATATACTTTTTTGCAACATTCTCTACTGTTGTATTTTCTTCCTTGGCCTTATTTATCAACTTATCATCTATATCTGTAAAATTCTGAACAAATTTCACTTCATATCCTCTATACTCTAAATAATTCCTTAAAGTATCAAATATTATAAAAGGTCTTGCGTTACCTATATGAAAATAATTGTATACTGTAGGCCCACACGAATACATAGTCACCTTGTTTGGCTCAATTGACTTAAACTCCTCTTTTTTCCTTGTTAACGAATTAAATAACTTCATTCCACTACCCCCAAATATTCATACATACACATAATATGTTACACACACAAAAATTCTACTAGCCGCAGCAATACTTACCTAGAGTACTGCAAGGTATAATAACCTTATTTAAAAAATTGGAGCCCCCAACCAGAATCGAACTGGTGACCTCATCCTTACCATGGATGCGCTCTACCTACTGAGCCATGAGGGCAACACAAACAAATCTATTCCAAACACAAACTATATTATTTACATTAACATGTAGTTTAACAAAAGTCAAGGTGTCTACAAGATAAAATAGGAATTTTTTAGATATCTTAAATCAAAAAAGTCATTTACATTAATTGGGCGCAACATCTTGTGCTTTTGTTAAAAAAATGTATGGCCTAGATATAGCTATAGCTAAATTACTCGGTTTTATAACTGAAACTAATGGTACTATTAGCTTAACTTTAAAAAGAGCTTTTTATTATCATTATTACGAAAATTTTTGCACCTTAGCTTATATAGATAAAATGTGAGGAATTATGAGGAAAGAAGCTTTCCCTCATAAATAAATATAAAATACGGGGCATTAGAATAGCAAATGCCTTAACATATGAAGTAAAAACTCATGGGCTTATAAGGTTTGTTTGTACTTGTTTTAAGCACATTTGTGCTATCGGGAAAAAACAACTATTTACATAAGTAGTGCAAAAAAAACCCTTAAGCTTCAATGCCTTAGAATTTTATGAGAAAAATTTGAGGTGTAGGTAGAAGAGGATGTCACTTATTTTTACCTGTCTTCTTACTTCTTTTCTTATTTTTTTTCTTTTTTTCTTCCTCATTAACTGTCTCCATCTTAGGCAATATTTTCGACCTTTGTTCAAATCTAGCTTTATCCTCAAGAAATCTCTTTAATATATCCACTACATTATCATGCCCTAATAACTTTGCTATAACCATTGGTGTAAACCCTCTTCTATTTTTTTGATTTATATCTGCCCCTGCTTTCACTAATAATTCTACTACTCCTTCATATCCTTTCTGACAAGCTATATAAAGTGGTGTAACCCCATTATTATTGCTCTTATTTAAATCCGATCCAGCCTCTATTAATTTACTAACTATTTTGGAATTTCCATTTTGACTCGCTATATATAGCGGTGTTATTCCATCATCACTAGCAATATTTACATCAGCTCCTGCTTCTATTAACATACACGTTATATCCAACCAACCATTTTGACTTGCTATATAAAGTGGTGTAACTCCATCAAATGCAGCTTTATTTATGTCCACTCCTAACTTAATTAAACTTCTTGTTACTTTTGTTTGTCCTTCTTGACACGCTATAAGTAAAGGAGTTTCTCCCATTTGAGTGGCTACATTCTTGTCTGCTCCACCTTCTATTAATGCACAAACTATAGAATTATACCCTTTTTGACAAGCTATATACAATGGCGTAAGCCCCATTTTATTTGCTTTATTCAAATTTGCTCCTGCTAATATCAAATCATCAACCATCTCCCTATAACCTAGTTGACATGCTACATATAATGGTGTAAACCCATCTTTATCCGCCTTATTTATATTTGCTCCAGCTCTTATTAAACAATTCAATATTTTCCTATGATCTTTGTATATTTTTGTGGGTGCAGTTATCTGCATTCTCAATATTTCTGCTCCTATATCCCCTCCCATGCTCGCTATAAATGCTGGTGTAAACCCTAATTCACTTCTTTTATCTATATCCGCATGAGCTTCTACTAGCATATTCACAATATCTAAATCTCCATTCCAAACTGCCATATGCAATAGACATTCTCCTTGGATATTTAAGTTGTTTAAGTAATCTTTAGCATTTAGTTCTCTACTTTTATCTATTATTTTTTTTATTATATCTTTGTCCCATCCAGAATATGCATAATACATTGATAAATTATCCATAGCTTCTAAATCCTCTTTATTCTTAACCATCTTTAAAATTTTGTCTACCTGGCCCAAATCTTTTTCTCTACATGCCTTTCTCATTTTTTCTCTCAATTCAATCATAAAAATTACCTCCTGCACTCATTCCCTTTAATTTTTTGTTCATTTTTTTTAGTCTTTGTACACTCCTACCTTTAAATATTTTTCTGTATTTTTTTAAAATACTCCTTTTAAGGTATTATATTACAAAACACTCTCGAAGTAAATCTTCTATATAGAAGAATAAGACAGAACAAGAAAGTGGTTTTTTATACGCAAATATAGATACAAAAATCAAGAAGTAAAAAAATAAGAAATAAAAGCATGAAAATATTAAATACCTTAACATAAAAGGGAATGAACCGTAAAGCTACAAGGGGGTAAATTAAATCTTAATCTTAATATTAGTACTACATCACAGAAAGTCTCGTTGGTGCAAAAAGGATTTTAGCTCAATATTGAGAATTTCAAAAATTTGAGATATATGTAGATGGATGATACCACAAAATTTATATATATTTGTATTTTATATAGCATATATTTAAAAATAAATACTTAAAACGAGGTTTTTTTATGTTTGATAGAGACAACTCCCAATTTTTATTTAAATTATTTAATAACGATACTTGGAATTTTTTTGTAGATAATAATAAAAACTTATGCTATTCTTCGCTCAATAAAAAAAAGCAATGGAGTAAACCTACGATAATAAAAACTAACATATACCCTTCTTTTTATGCAGATATAGACAACAAAAATTCCTTTCATCTGATTTATCAAAATATAAAAGGAGATATTTTTTATACATTAATAAACTCCAAATCCATAAAAACAATTCAAATACTAAAATCGAAAACACCTTCAACTTACAATAAACATCTTCGTTTAATTCCGCTAAATGATAGTATACACTTTTTTTATATACTACACTATAAAAATTCCCTTATACTATCACACCAAATATTAAAAAACGCCACTTTATCAAATCCCCAAATACTTGCTTCATCATCTAAAAATCTTTATCCTTACTCTGTTTTTGTTGACAGCTTAGGGAATATATCTTTGTATTACTGCTTTTTTGATGGCAAGTTTTATCAACTAGGTTACAAAATATATTCCCCTTTTGAATCTATGTGGACCAAGTTTTCTCAAGTTACAAACTCTAACTCTGATATTCAATTATTAGATGCACTAGTTGATAACAATAATATCACACATATACTCTACATAGAAAAGAAATTCAATACCATATATTATTCAAACAGCAATTCCTCAATATTTAAATGCCCAATCGTCAATATTTCTGATGCAAATTTGTTGATTTTAGCAGATACAATATTTATATTTTGGATAAAAAAAGATATCATACACTTCATTAAATCACAAGATAATGGTCTCTCTTGGTCTACTATAAATGAATACTCTATGAACGGAGAATTATCCTGTGTTAAATTTAAGTCTAATGCTAAAAAAAATCATATCTTTTCAAATGTCATACCCGCTACATTTTTAAATGGATATACACTAGTATCTTTTAATGAACTTACACTTGATCACACTAATGTAAGTGCAATATCTACAAATGATTTTAAAACTATTGTTTTGGATAGTTTAAATCTTTTGAAAAATAAATTTGAATCATTAAATTCCGAAGTGTCTGAGCTAAAATCTATGTATAAATCACTTAACGCACAATATACTAATTTAAAAAATAATTCCATTAAAAATGTTCCTCGACTAAACTTACAACAACCTAGTATATTAGATGCTGAAACTGAATATCAAAATTTTTTAAAAGAATTAAAAAATTCTTACGGACATATAAATACTCCAAATTATTCTCCTTATACAAAAATTAGTCCTCACAAAAAACGTAAACTCTACTCTTTAAAAAAAATATTGGGAAAAACATTTAAAAAGGTCTTAAACTAATAAGTTTAAGACCCAAACCAGAATGCCGTTTACCTATATTTTGACACCTAGCCCCGGCTAGGTGGGTGTCCTGTTAAAAGCTTAAATCTTCCACTGCCGTTTAATTTGCCTCATGTACAAATTTCGGAATTATCTTGTGGCCTGATCCTATACTAGTAAACTTCCGAACTCCCTTATTATAAATGTAGGTTCAAAATAATAGGCCTCCGTACATCCCAGTAATCTTTGATTACTCTCATTATAACATCTTTATTCCTTTTTAACAATTTTCAAAAACTATTTTAGCACATCTTACCTCTTGTTTCCTAATGATATCTCTTTATTTATCCTACTTTTTAGATATATCATCTAATCTTAGTATACTCATTTTTTCCATTTTTTATACCAATTTTATATACTTCTCTTATACCTATTTTAGAATTTTTACTTTCTAAAATAATTTTATCCATATCAGATAGTTCAAACTTTATACATTGCCCACACCCATTCTTGGCTATCTGACACGGTATAGGAACAATTTCACACTTAATATTTTTTTCTTCTAACACCCTGGCTAAATTATATGCATAGTTCCCTGAATCAAATATTGCTAATCCGTACATAACATGCACCACTTATCGTTTTTGTTACATGATATTCACAAAACTTTTATTTTGCTACTCCTATTCCATTTTCTCTCGCATAATAAAATAAATACTGTTGTGCATAACCCGCATATTCTCCAAAATATTCACTAGCAAAGGTCTGTATTTCAGATAATGTTGCCTCTCTTTTAAAATATAACTCTTCCATAACTCGTTTTACCCAAACATCTGTTGGGAATACATCCCTTTTAATACCACTAAACAATAATATACAATCTGCAACTTTCGGTCCCACTCCAGGAAAACTTTGCAAAATTTTACGCGCATCCTTTGTTTTTTTATACTCCAACGTCTTTAAGTACATTTCCTCCATCTCGATCTCGGCACTGTTTTGTATATACTTACATCTAAAACCTGCTTTTATTTTCTCCAAATCTTCTAATTTTGCACAAGCTATACTCTGTAATCTCGGGAATGTATAATATTCTTTACCATTGTAAAATATCTTCCTACCAAACTTCTGTGACAAAAGCTCTATTGAATTCGATATCCTGCTAATCTTATTATTTGCAGATATTATAAACGATATCAATAGCTCTTTTTTACTCTGATTCAATAATCTTATCCCGCTTCCGAATTCAATTGCTTTTTTCATTACATCATCTTTGCATACACATCTTTTTATTTCTTCGTAGTCCCTACTCAAATCAAAATATTCATACCATATGCTTTTGAAATCTTCTACATTAGTATTGTTTATCTCTAATATATTATCTCTACTCTTTATATTAATCACTTTGTTAAAAGCAACTCCGGTATAACTACCATCTTTTTCTTCATGCCACCTAAAACATTGACCACACCCAAATATATGTTTCAAATTAAAATCTTTTACATCTTCTATTATAACCTTGTTTTCTTGACTTAAAATTTTAAATCTCACTACTTTTTCCCTCTCTTTTTTTTGTCATTACCAAACTTTTTGCCAATATGTCTAATCTTTTTATATTGAGATCCGTCAAATGCTCTATCTCTTCTTTTATCTCTATCTGTGCTCTACGAAGTACTTCCTTTATTATACAGCCATAAATTAAAATACAATCCATATCCATATAAATTCCACTTACATCTTTTTCAACCCTAAAACGCGAGATTTTCTTTATCCCCGGAATTTTTGAAACAACAAATTGTGCTATCTGATAAAGTGTATAGTCAGATATTGTGTATTTACCCAAATAGCTAAATGTAGGCCTCACAACTGATTTCTCATCTACAACCTGATAACTTCCTCTCTTCTTAAAAATCTGCAACGGATCCAAAAAATATCCCGAAAACTCTTTTTTTATCTCTAGCGTTGGAACAGGTATAACATGTTTCCCTTGTTCTTTTCTTATAGCTAATGCTTGTGATATCTCATATTTGCTTGCAATATCTGTTATATAAATTTTCTTTTCTACTTTAGGTAATTCTAATCTTTTAGCGATAGTATCAACCATACCATCCGACGTACCTAGTATTAATATTGACTTTGGATTGACTTCCTGTATGATTTTTTTCATTTCTTCCGCATCTTCATCTTTAGTAAACAAAGCCTTCTTTATTGAACCTACTTTTGTCAACTCTTTTTTGGCCGACTCTCCCCCTAATATAGTTGCGCCCCTTATTAATAATCCATCATCAATAATGCAATCTATATTTTTTTTATTAGCAAGCCAAGTTGCTCTATAACTTTTTCCTGATCCACTTTCTCCAACAAATCCTATTACTTTCAAATAAATCTCCACCATTTACATCAATTTATTGTACGCTTTTATAGAATACTTCAAATATTTCATTATTCTCAACTCATCCACTGCATCCTCTAGTGCATTGTGCACTTCTTTATAGTCATCTTCTCCAAACATTCTAATTATATTTTCTACGCCATATCCACTCTTTAGTCTACCGGTTTTACAAAAATTTGCATCATCTGGAATAGACGGATTATAATCCCTATACGCAGCTTTTTTTAAAATATCATGCCATTCAAAATCTCTTAACTCCGGCAAACAACGCCAATCAAAAGATGCATTATATGCAAATATCAACTTAACTTCATTTTCTTTAAGGTACTCTATCAGGCGATTTATTGCATTTGCTCTTTTCCCTATTTCCACCTTTTGGCCTTCAATATATAAAGCCTTAGAAAAAAGCCCTCCTACTTCAGCCGCCTCTTTTATAACTATATATTTTGTGTCTATTACTTCAAATTCTTTATCTTCTGCTATAACTGCCCCAATAGACATAACTTCATTGTGCCAATTAGTTTCCGTATCTATGACTGCAAATTTTTCTCCCATTCGTGATTCCCCTTAAATTTTCTTCTGTCCTCATTAATCTCTTATATCTCATATAGGAAGCCCCACTATACATTTACAGTGGGATCCTATTTCTTAAGAATTTACCTTTGCTTCATAGTTGGGAACAGTAATATGTCTCTTATGGACGCCGAATTAGTCAACAAAATCACTAGTCTATCTATTCCTATTCCAAGTCCTCCTGTTGGTGGCAATCCGTACTCTAATGCTGTTACATAATCATCATCCATCATATTAGCCTCTTCGTCTCCAGCTTCTCTTTTTCTAACCTGATCCAAAAATCTTTCTTTTTGATCTATCGGATCATTAAGCTCCGAGTAAGCATTAGCCATTTCTCTTCCTGTTATAAATAATTCAAATCTCTCAGTCAACTCTGGCTTATCTGGCTTTCTCTTAGTAAGTGGAGAAATCTCAACAGGATAATCTATAATAAACGTAGGTTGTATTAAATTCTCCTCAACAAACTCCTCAAACATTAAATTCAAAATTTCTCCCCTTGTAGCATTATCTTCTACTTCTACGTTCTTACTACGTGCAGCTTTTACTGCTTCCTCATCTGATTTTATCTCACCAAAATCTATACCTGAATATTTCTTCACTGCATCTATCATTGTGATCTTGTTCCAAGGCGGAGTTAAATCTATCTCTTGTCCTTGGTATTCAATCTTAGTTGTACCTAAAACATCCTTAGCTATGGTAGATATCATATCCTCTGTAAGCCTCATCATCTCTTTGTAATCAGCATACGCTTGATATACTTCCATCATAGTGAATTCTGGATTATGTTTAACTGACATTCCTTCGTTTCTAAACATTCTCCCTAGCTCATATACTCTTTCTAAGCCACCCACTATAAGCCTTTTTAAATACAACTCTGGAGCTATTCTCAAATACAAATCCATATCCAAAGTATTATGATGAGTAATAAATGGTCTTGCTGCAGCTCCACCAGCTATTGTATTTAATATTGGTGTCTCTACCTCCAAAAATCCCCTGTCATCTAAATACTTTCTTATTCCACTAATTATTTTTCCTCTTGTTAAAAATGTCTTCCTCACATCTGGATTAACTATTAAATCCACATACCTTTGTCTATATCTTAACTCTACATCCTTTAACCCATGCCACTTTTCAGGCAAAATCTGTAAAGATTTAGACAAAAGCACAACTTCTGTAGCTCTTACCGAAATTTCTCCTTTGTGAGTTTTAAACACAACTCCCTTGATTCCTAATATGTCACCAATATCATATTTTTTAAAATCTTCATATTGATCACTTCCTATAGCATCAAGCTTTACATATACCTGTATTCTTCCCTCTTTATCTTGAATATCACAGAAACTAGCTTTGCCCATTCCTCTCTTAGACATCATCCTCCCCGCTATAGATACTTCTTTTCCCTCAAACGAATCAAAGTTATCTATTATCTCCTTAGAATGATTTGCCTGATCAAACTTAACTATTTTAAATGGATCTTTTCCTTCTGCCTGCAAGTCAGCTAGCTTTTGTCTTTTAATTTTTAATAAGTCGTTTATCTCTTGTCCTTCCATCATCCATACCTCCAATCTGAAAATTTCTTTTCCCACGCTCGTTCAAAATATTCTTTTATTTTTTAATATCTAATATCTTGTATTTAACTATTCCGACAGGAACTTCAACCTCAACTATATCTCCCACTTTTCTTCCTATAACTGCAGCACCCACAGGAGACTCATTAGAAATTTTGCTATCATCAGGATTCGCCTCTGTAGATCCAACTATTAAGTACTCTACTTCTTCATCAAATTCCATATCCAACATTTTTACCTTGGATCCAACACTAACTACATCTGTAGTAACTTCATCTTCATCTATTACTTGAGCATTTTTAAGTAGCTTTTCAAGTTGCATAATCCTTGTCTCAACCTGAGCTTGTTCGTTTTTTGCCTCATCATACTCTGAATTTTCAGATAAATCTCCAAATGATAACGCTTGTTTTATACGCTCTGCAACTTCTCTTCTCTTTTGTCCTTTTAAATAATCTAACTCATCCTCAACTTTTTTCAATCCTTCGCAAGTTAAAACTACTTTCTTATCTGTCATATTTATTGACCCCCTATTCTCAAACAAATCTCTTGTTTTTCTTATCTTATTGCCTTTAATATATCATCATTTTTATTTATAATTACTAATGTACTTTTATTATCATTCAAAGCTATATAACAATTATCCTGAGATTTACAAGACATAGCCTCTATAACTTTCCTACTAGCTTTCTTGTACTTTTTATATTCATTATCACTAACACTTCCAACATGTACAACATTAGACTTTTTTATCGTTACCAGCTTTTTTCTTTTTCTCTTACCCATTATTTTATCTATGTCCAGCTCATCATTTACAAGTATGTATTCAAATTCTATATATCTGTACACTATTATATAATATATAGCCACAAAACTTAACACAAACACAAACGGCGCAAACATAAAAATAAACGAATTCACGCCCACCCCAAATACACTTGTAACAAGTATAACGGCTATGCATAAAATCGTACTAGCTTTATCTTTTAAGGTTAACTCTTTTTTCACCAAGATCTCGTAAAATAATTCCACTTGAAACTTTCACTCCTATATCATTGGCGGAGAAGGTGGGATTCGAACCCACGGACGATCCTGAAACCGTCAACTGATTTCGAGTCAGCCCCGTTATGACCACTTCGATACTTCTCCACATATTTTTTTTGATAATCTTAACTGTTTAAAAAACTTTTTTAAAATATTAGAACTTAAATCTTCTAACAACCCTATCTCATAATCTACTCTGTGATTCAACCTTGTTTCATCTAACACATTAAAAACCGAGTCAACTGCACCAGCTTTCAAATCTCTAGCGCCTATATAAACCTTTCTGACTCTCGCCAGTACTAGCGCTCCAGCGCACATTAAACATGGTTCCAACGTGACATACATATCACAATCATTAAGTCTCCAATCCCCCAATACATCACACGCCTTATGTATAGATAAAACCTCAGCATGACCCACCGGATCTTTATTTAACTCTTTATTGTTGTGTGCTCTAGCTATAATTTCCTTATCCTTGACTATAACGGCTCCTACAGGGCACTCTCCAAGATTATAAGCGCACATTGCTTCTAAATATGCTTCAAACATAAACCACTCGTGCGTCCCTTTCTCAAAACTATTCACACAATCCATCATAAAAACACAACTCTTCTAATATTTTATGGTGCGCCCAAGAGGATTCGAACCTCCGGCCTGCGGTTTAGGAAACCGACGCTCTATCCTGCTGAGCTATGGGCGCATAAAAAACATGGCCTCCAAAACTAACCAGTTCATATTATATTGCCTTTTATCACATGTGTCAAGTAAAAATGAAGTAATTTTTTTATTTTTATGATTGAAATATGATAATGTCCTAAAATAAATTATTCTCCCATATACTAAATATCATTTTAACCAAAGAAAGATAAAAATAACCTACTACACAATACACTGCGTAGAAGGTTTAAACCTTATTATAAATTCAACCTACCAAATTAAAAAGCATAACCTTTTTGTCGTTCTTCTATTGCATCTAAATATATATTCATAAAAAGGTTATCATTTTTATTTTCAAGTATCTTTAATGCTGTCATTCCTTTTTTGTCTTCTATTTTTTCCTTTGCACCTATTTTTATCAATTCCTTTATTATTGTCGCATTTTTATTTTCGCACGCTTATCATTAATGGTGTACTACCATCTTCATCTCTCACATTTACATCACAACCCATTTTTAATAAGCTTAATATGGTATCATCATTTGTATTCTTCTTACATTCCTCTAATAATGAAGAACTTGCTCCTACAGTAAAAGCATC